>CAYNFM010000025.1:0-26882 GCA_964396415.1 uncultured Treponemataceae bacterium
CCTTGAGCATCTTCATGATGATGCGGGTCTGGGCCTGCGCGAAGACCTCGAACTCCGGGACGCTGAAGACGAGGACCTGCGCGTCCGACAGCACGACGGCGTTCTCCTCGCGCGGGTATTTCCCCAGGGCGCTCTTGACCCCGAAGAACTCGCCAGTCTGTATGATCTCCCGTATTTCCTTCGCCGTTTCGATGTCGGTGTAATTAAGGCTTACCTTCCCCTGTTGCAGGACGAAGACTTTGTCGCTGACGACGTCCCCCTGGAAGTAGATCACCGAGTTGGCGCGGTAGTTCCCTACCTTTGGCATCCTCTTTTTGCTCCTTCAGTCCGTTCTCGCTCCGACGCCCCGCTAGTGTAGGCCTCTTGAGCGGGTAATTCCAGCCCTCGACGAGGCACCCGAGCCTCATTCCACGTCGAAGGGCAGATAATCGAGCCTCTTCGCGAAACCGACCGCCGACCGTATTTCGCGGTAGAGGCCGGCGGGATCTCCCTTGACGAACATTTCCCTGCCCCCGACGACGACGCGGCCGTAATCCGCCGCCTCGGTCCCGGCCAGGGCCTCCAGTAGGGCGCCATACTTGGCCTCTTCGCCATAGACCGGCATGCCCTCGATGGTCAGGAGCTCCAGGTCCCCGCTTTCGGCCAGGGCGAGGCTCTCGTAGGGATCGTCGGCCTTCGCCTTGAATACCGCCGCGTCCGCCCAGGCCCCCGGCTCGAGCTGGCCCGCGCGGCCTTCCAATCCCAGGGCGCGCGCTCCGTTGACCGTTACCATATCGAAGAGCGTCTTGGCCGGCAGCTCCTCGCCGTATATATCCCGGTATACCTTTCGGGCGAATTTCATCTCGGCGAGGAGGTTCACCGAGCCGGTATGCGTCGAATCCGTCCCGAGGGCCACGTTGATCCCGGCGCGGAGGAGCTTGCGCACCTTGCAGGTGAGGTTGAACATGAAGTAGTTCGAGGCCGGGCACCAGGCGACGCTCGCCCCCGCGCGCCTCACCTTCTTGATGTCCTCTTCCGAGAAGCCGATGCAATGCACGAGGAGGTCCCTGTCGTCGAGGGCCTTCGCCCGCTCCAGGACGCCGATCCCGTCCATGCTCTCGGCGTCGAAGCCCTCCTCGAGATGGGTGATGAAGGGCCAGCCCCTCTCGAGGGCGCGCGCGTGCTCGACCTCCATGCCGTCGCCCCACTTGAGGTCGAAGGAGGAGCACTCGTGGGCGAGACAATACTCGCGCGCCGCCCGGATGGGCAGGCTGCCGAGGTAGGCGTCGTTCAGCTCGTGGGGGAAATGATCGTTGACGGTGCCGACGCCCGAGAAGAGGTTCTTGTAGCCGCCGAGGAGATACATCTGCTCGACGCTCAAGGCGGCGCGCTCGGAATAGACGGGCGAGGCCTTGAGGTCGGCGTCCCAGGGCGACCAATTCGCGTAGAAGCTTCCCTCGGCGGGGCCGACGCGGGGAAGGTAATCGCCCCGCAGGTGGTCGTGGACATTGACGAGGGCAGGGTAGACATAGGCTCCGGGACCTATCGGCACCTCCCGGCTGGCGCCCAGGCCGAAGCCCGCGACCCTACCTCCCTCTACGAGGAGGGACGCGGAACCGCGAATCTTGCGCGGCGTCACTACTATGGCGTCGGTAAAGGCGTAAGCGTGGTCCAATCACCCATCCTTGCAAGACCTGTCCTCCATTGATTTTCGGCGGGAAGAAGAAGGATGTTGAACCTAAACGGGTCCGCCTAATCGACGCAGCAGCGCAGCGCGATGGCCGCCGCGCCGAACAAGCCGGCATCGGCGCCGAGCTGAGGCCGGACTACGAAGGCCGAAAGACGGGCGCCGTCCTCGAGGACGGCGAGATACCCGCCGAGCTCCCTCCCGACGTAGGCCGCCACTCGCTCGGCCAGGCCGGGCCTCATGCCGACCCCGCCTCCCAAGAGGATGCGCTCGGGCGAAAGGACGAAGGTATAGGACGCGAAGGCTTTCGCGAGATAGCGCGCCTCGAGCTCCCAGGCCTCGTGGCCGGAGCCGAGATCCTCGGCCTTGGCGTTCCATCGCTTCCCGATGGCCGGCCCCGATGCCATGCCCTCGAGGCAGTCCCGATGGAAGGGACAGGCGCCGGCGAAGGCGTCCGCGGCCTCGCGCTGGATCTTGATGTGGCCGAGCTCGGGATGGGAGAGGCCATGGACGAGCTCGCCGTTGGCGAAGACGCCTCCGCCTATCCCGGTCCCGACCGTCACGTAGACGAAATCCTTGAGTCCCTTCGTCGCGCCCCAAAGGTATTCGCCGTAGGCCGCCGCGTTGACGTCGGTATCGAATGCGACGGGCACGTGGAGCCGATCCCGAAAGAAGCCCGCGATCCTCGTGTTGCGCCAGCCCGGCTTGGGCGTCGAGGTGATATAGCCCCAGGTCGGGCTCGAGAGGCGGAGGTCCACCGGACCGAAGCAGCCGATGCCGACTCCGTCCAGCCTGGCGATCCCCTTTTCCTTTTCCGCCGCGGAGAAGAAAGCCAAGGACGCTTCGAGCGTTCGATCGGGCTCGGTAGTCGGGATGCTCGTCCGGGCGATTATCCTGGGCTTGGCGCATTCCAGGTAATCGGCGTCGAAAAGGCCGCAGACGAACTTGGTGCCTCCCGCCTCGATCGCTCCGATGGTCATTCCCCCTCCTTCGCTCCGCTGTCCCGGTCGGTCGCGCGGCGGCTTAAATGCCGGGCGTACATGAAATAATCGTCGCCGGGAGCGTAAAAGTCGGGGATGTGGCCCATGAGGGCGAAGCCATGCCGGGACATGGTTCCCGAACCGAAGGCAGCTTCTTTCTGGGCCGATGTCTCGAAACGGAGAATGGCCGAGCTCTCGGATCCCTGGATTTTCTCCTCGACCAGGGCGACCAGGCGGTCGGCTACGCTCTTTCCGATATAGGAAGGCTCGACGCAGATCGCCAGGATGTCGAAGGAGTGCTCGGTTCCCGTTTCGCGGTATAGGACGGCGAAACCCGCCAGGATCTTGCCGTCCCTCAATTCGAGGAGGGTGTACGGATCGCCGGGCTTCTGCCGCGAGGCGGAAAGCGCCTCTTTGAGGATTTCGAGCTCTATATCCTTATAAGCGCCCGTCTCGCGGGCCAATTCTTCGTACTCGGCAATATCGATCATAGGCGGCGCCGCATTCCCGCAGAAGTATATCTCGTCCGGGGACCTTTGTACATGAAAAAGGGGAAAGCGCAGAACGGCGCGGCGATGCCGGTCGAAGGCTACGAAGCCCACAGCCGCGCCAGCTCGATGAGAGTATCGACCGCGAGGGCCATCTCGGAGAGGGAGGCCCATTCGTATCGGCTATGGTAGTTGTAGCCGCCCGTGAACAGGTTGGGGGCGGGTACGCCCATCTCCGTGAGGCGGGCTCCGTCCGTGCCGCCGCGGATGGGCCTGATGACGGGTTCGGCGCCCGCGCGGCGGGCAGCCTCCATGAGGCGCTCCAGCACCTCCGGCCTCTCGTCGAGCTTCTCCCGCATGTTGACGTACTGCTTGGCGACGGTGAGCGCCACCGCGCCGAGGGGGAACTGCGCCTCGACGGCCGCGGCGATCGCGCGGACGGCCGCGATGCGCGATTCCATCCCCGCCTGGCTGAAGTCGCGGAGGAACACTTCCACACGGGCGCTCTCGAGCCCTCCGGAGATCTCGAGGGGGCAGTAGTAGCCGTACCAGCCGTCGGTGGACTCGGGCGCCTCGCTGCGAGGGAGCATGGATACGAAGCTCCCCGCCATCGCCGCGGCGTTGGCCAGCTTGCCCCGCGCGGCGCCGATGTGGATGGCCTTGCCCTTGAACTCGGCCTTGACCGAATAGGCGTTGAAGCACTCGGCCTCGATCTCGCCGGCCCTTCCCCCGTCGATCGTGTAGCAGGCCTTGGACGCGAGGCGCTCGAGGGGGAAGAGGTTCATGCCTTTGCCGGTTTCCTCGTCGGGAGTGAAGATCAGCTCTATCGGACCATGTCCGATCTCCGGGTCGGCGAGGAGCCGGGCGGCGACCGTCATGATCTCCGCGAGGCCGGCCTTGTCGTCGGCGCCGAGAAGGGTCGATCCGTCGGTGACGATTATGCTGTCGCCTGCATGCGCGGCGAGGTCGGGGTCGGACTCGGGGTCGAGGATCATGCTTTCGCCCTCGTCGGATCGGCCCAGGAAGACGGGCCCGCCGTCGTAGGACTCGACTAGGCGAGGCCTGACGCCCGAGCCGGGGACGTCGCTCGCGGTGTCCATGTGCGCCATGAGGCCGATCGACGGCGCTCCCTCGAGGCCGGGCGTCGGCGGCAGGCGGGCGAACAGATAGCAGTGCCCGTCGAGGAGGACGTCGGCCAGGCCGAGCGCGGAGAGCTCGTCCCGGAGGAGCCTGGCCAGGTCCCATTGCGAAGCCGTGGAGGGAATGTCCTCGACGTGCCTGTCGCTGGCGGTATCGATCTTGACGTAGCGCAGGAAGCGGGCGGCGAGGTCGGGGACGTAGGGACGGGAGAGGAGCTCGGCGAAGGGTCTCATTGAAGGAGGAGTATGCGCCTCGGGGTCGGGAAAGGGCAAGGGCCGTCCGTATCGCCTTGCCTCGGAAGCTCGGCTATCCGTATCATTGAGGTCATGCCGACATCCACAGCGAATGCAGTGCCCGTCTATCCCGAGTTCGCCCCGGTCTCGCTCGAAATGCGCGCGGCCCTCTATCCCGCCCTCAACCTGATCGCCGACGGGATCTCCGAGTTCACCTTCTCGAACCTCTTCCTCTTCAGGAGGACCTACGGGTATCGCGTGTCGCGCGTCCCGGGGAAGACCTTCGTCATCGAAGGCTCGAAGGCGGGCAAGTCCTTCTTCTACGCGCCCTGCGCCCTCCCCGAGAGGCGGGTCCTCGACGAGCTGATGGCGGGCCACGACTACCTCAAGAACCTGTCGGAGTCCCAGGCGGACGCCCATCGCGTCGCCCTGGAGCAGTGGGGCTACTCCGTGCTCGAGGACAGGGACAACTTCGATTACGTCTATCGCCGTACCGACCTCGCCGAGCTCTCGGGCAGGACCTACCACAAGAAGCGCAACCTCGTCAACGCCTTCATCAATTCCTACGATTACGAGCAGAAGCCCCTCAAGAAGGATAACGTCCGCGACGCCCTCGACGTGCTAGAGCGGTGGAGGGAGTCCAAGGGATCCGAGGGCGACTACGCCGCCTCCCGCGAGGCCCTCGAGCTCTTCGACGTCCTGGGGATGCGGGGATGCCTCTATTACGTCGACGGCGCTCCGGCCGGATGGTGCCTCGGCGAGCCTTTGGCCCGCGGCCGCATGTTCGCCGTGCACTTCGAGAAGGGGATCGAAAGCTACAAAGGCATCTATCAGTTCATCAACCAGGCCTTCGCCCAGGTCCTGCCGAGCTACTTCAAGTCCATAAACCGGGAGCAGGACCTCGGCGACGAGGGCCTCAGGCAGGCGAAAATGACCTATAGGCCCTCCGGCTTCGTCAACAAATACCGGGTCGTCAAGGCCTAGCGCGCCGAGTATACTGTCCGCCATGGAATCACGACTCGTCCGCCTGACGGGCCGAGGCCTGGGCGAGGCGCCGGGCTTTCGGGGCGAGTTGGCCGCCATCGCGCTCGAGGAGCGCAATCGCGCCGCCCGCGGGCCCTTCGCCTCGATCTCGGACTACGTCGCCGATCTCGCGGGTCGAACGGTCTGCCTCACCCTCCTCGCGGGCTCGGGCTCGCGTTGGGTCAAGTCCCTCGCCCTCGCCGCGGCGGATTTCGATCCGGCCCGGCCTCGAGGGCTCTATCCCGTTCGCGATTTCCTCCATGGCTCGGGAAAGATCCCGATAGCGGCCTACGCCTTGGCGGCCACCGACGGGATCGGACGGCACCTGCTCGCGGTGCGCGGCTGGGAGGCCGAGATCGACGCCGAGATCCTCTCTCCCCTCGGCATAGGGCCCGGAGCCAGGGACTTCGTCACGCAAGAGGCCCCCTATGGGAAACCTCTGGGCCATGGCGATGCCGCCTGGCAGGCCAGGTCCCTCTGGCGGAGGGCGGAGTACGTCGTCGCCAACTTCGGGGGCGACGCCAACTCGCGCCGGACCATCCTTTCCTCGCTCCTGGCCCTCGACGCGTTGAGGGTTTCGGGAATCGGGGTCGATATGCTCATGCCGGCGGCGACCCTCGATTCGCCCGCTTATCCCATCAGCCTCGACGGGAATGGCCTGCCCGTCTCCTTCGGTCATGCGAAGCTCCGGGGAAGCCCGGCGGCGGCCGCGCGATCCGGCGCCGCGCCGTCGCCGCGGGGGCCGGGCTATACCAACGTAGGCGTCCGCGTCTATTCCGCTCGGGCCCTCCTCGAGAAGACGGAAGGCTTCCGCGATCGCTGTTGGGTCGAGGGGACGGGCTACGCGATCCCCGGAAACGATCCCGAAGGCCACGAGTTCGCGCTGGACAACGTCGATGCCGCCTTGGCCGAGGAGGGCAGGGCGCTCATCCTCCCCATCGCGCGGCCCGAGGAGCTCACCCCCGCGAAGACCGTCGACGACGTGCCGGCCTTCGAGCGAGCCGCGGAGTCGGTCGTCGCGGAGGACGCGAGTCCTTGACAGCGCTCGCGGAGCGCGTTTAGGGTGGAGCGATGAACGCGCTTGCGGAAGAACTCAACGAAGCATTGGCCGGCACCGCCGCGGAGCGCCTCCTCTCCGACATGGGGAAGCGCATGTACTTCCCCAAAGGCATCGTCTCGCAGAGCGCGGAGGCCGACGAGAGGGCGCATCGGTTCAACGCCACCATCGGCATGGCCTACGAGGGGGGAGAGCCGATGATCCTCGACGCGATCCGCGCGGGCCTGCCGAGCCTGAGTCCCAAGGAAGCCGTCGCCTACGCGCCGACGGCCGGGGTAGCCTCCTTGCGCGCGCGCTGGCGCGTCGATCTCGAGCGCAAGAATCCTTCGTTCCGCGGCAGGGACTGTTCCCTGCCCGTCGTCGTGCCCGGACTCACCGCCGCGATGTCGATCGTCGCCGATCTCTTCATCGACGCGGGCGACGAGGTGGTCCTGCCCGATCTCTCCTGGCCCAACTACCGCCTGATAATCGAGGAGCGCAAGGCCGCAAAATACGCGACCTTCCCGATCTTCGCGGCCGGCGACGCCGATCGCGGCTTCAACGTCCGCGGCCTCGAGGCCGCCCTGCGCGCCTCCGCCGGTCGCGCGGAGGCGGCCGGCAAGGGCGCGAAGGCCGCCTGCATCCTCAATTTCCCCAATAACCCGACGGGCTATACGCCTACTCTCTCGGAGGCCGAGTCCATAGCCGCCGCATTCTCCCGCCTGGCTTCCGAGGGGATCGCCCTTCTCGTAATAGTCGACGACGCCTACTTCGGCCTCCAATACGAGGAGGGCCTCCTTCGCGAGTCGATCTTCGGCCGCGTCGCCTGGGAGCACCCGAACATCCTCGCGATAAAGATCGACGGGCCGACCAAGGAGGACTTCGTCTGGGGCTTCAGGCTGGGATTCATAACCTTCGGCTCGGCGTCGCTCGGGCCGGGATCCTACGATGCCCTCGTGAAGAAGCTCATGGGACTGGTACGGTCGTCGGTCTCGAGCTCCTCGGCTCCCGCTCAAAACCTGATCTTGAAGTCCTTCGACTTTCCCGGCGTGGACGAGCAGAAGGCTCGATGCCGAGCCCTGCTCGCGGCCCGGTACGCGCGGGCCAAGTACTACCTGGCGGCCCACCCCCTGCCGCGCTTCCTCAAGGCCCTGCCCTTCAACTCGGGCTACTTCATGAGCATCGCCTGCGAGGGCCTGTCGGCCGAAGCCCTGCGCAGGAAGCTCTTGGACGAAAAGGGCATCGGGACGGTATCGATACAGGATCGCTACCTGCGCGTCGCCTTTTCCTGCGTCGAGACCGAGGACATCGACGAGCTCTTCGCCGCGATCGCGGACTCGGCCGCGGAAATAGCGGCCAGGCCGGCATGAGGCTGGCGCGGAGCCTGCCGCTGCTCGCCGCTTGCATCGCCCTCGCCGCGGAAGCCGCGAGGGCGATGCCGCAAGCGCCCGCGACGTCCGGCGCGGGCGCGGCGCCGGCGCCGGCGGCGGTCGCGTCGACGGCCGAGACGGGCACGGCTTCCTGGTACGGTCCGGATTTCGACGGGAGGCGAACCTCCTCGGGCGAGATCTACGACAAGGAGCGGCTCACCTGCGCTCATAGGACCCTGCCATTCGGGACCTATCTCCTCGTACGCAACCTCGACAACGGCTCGAGCGTCGTCGTGCGCGTGAACGATCGGGGCCCCTTCGCGAAGGATCGCGTCATCGATCTTTCCGAGGCCGCGGCGCGCATCATCGGCATGATCCCCACGGGGACCGCTCAGGTCGCCTTCTCCGAGATACCTAAGGAGGAGGCCCTCGCCTGGAAGGGAGGGGGCTTGGATGGCCAGGCGGCCGGAGTCGACGCCAAAGACCCGCTCGACTCGGGTGTCGAGACAAAGGCCGCGGATTCCGCGTCGCCGGGCGCTCGAGTCCGCATACAAGTGGCTTCCTATGCGGTCGAAGCCAACGCGAAGGCGACGGTGGAGCGCTTGGCGATGTCGGGCCTGACCGCGACGATCGAACGCTCGGGCGGGCACTCCCGCGTCCTCTTCCCCGACCTCTCCCCGGATGACGCGCGGACCGTGAGCCGAAAATTGGACCTCCTCGGGTATCGCGGCTATTCGGTCACGACGATACGTCCCGAAGCCAAGCCCTGATTCGCAGGCGGGTTCATACCTCGCCTCTTTTGTGACGCAAAAGCTAGTGGGTATGAATCCCGCATACAATCCATTCCTTGCAGAACGAACGATCCCTCGCGGCTCTGCTGCGGGGTTCGTTCATTCGGATCCGATCAGGGCCGGCGGACCTTGGCCAGGGCCTCGTCCATCGCGTCGAGAATATCGGGGGAGAACATCTGGGCGATCAGGCCGTTGCGTCTCTGGGCGATCAGCTTGGCCCAGGTCTCGGCCGCGGCGGGGGGCTCGGGCGGAATCTTGATGCCGTCGAGCGAGGCGATGGCGTCGTCCTCGAGCTTCGCGCTCTCGAGGCCGATCTCGTCCGCTATATCTTTAACCGTTTTCTCGAGCGGGGGCCTGAGCTCCGCCGGTACTTTCTCCCAGCTGGATTTGTTGAATATCATCGCGCCGATGAACGGGGCGACTTTGAAGGAAGTCATATAGGAGATCTTCCCTCTCAGCTGGAACCACAGGGTCGCGATGTAGATGGGGCTTTGGCAGATGGCGTCGACGGTACCGGTATTGATTTGGAGGAGGAAATCCGAGATCGTGCCCGGGACTACCTTCGCGCCGACGCTCTGCATGAGTCGAATCTCGTCGGGGTTGCCCTGGTCGATGGAGATGCGGAGCTTGGCGAAGTCGGATGGATACACGACGGGCGATTCGGAGAAGTATCGGACCCATCCGCCCTTCGAGACGGCCAATACGACGTAGCGGTCCGCGAGCTTGGCTTCGATCAGGGGGACGACGGCCGCGAGTACGGCATCGAATTCCTCGTCGTTGTTGATGAAGCTCGGCATGGAGAGGGCGAGGCTGTCGGGATAGAGCTGCGCGAGTCCCTGCGAGGATATCAGCGCCCCATCGATTCCGAACCGCATTTGCCGGAGTATGTCCCCTTCCGAGGCGACGTGGGCGCTCGGCGGGAAGATCATCCTCACCCTGCCGCCCGATACCCGATCGAACTCATGCGCGAGACGCTTCAAGCCGAGATCCCAGGGGCTGTTCGTCGGAACGTTCGCCGCGATCCTGAGGGTGACGACCTGGGCGGAGAGCCCCGCGATCGAGGCGATGAGCGACATGAGCAAGGCGGTGCATGTGCGGCGAAGAGCCATGGCGCATTTCCTCCGGTCGAAGGGAATCTACTGCCTTTTCGAGCCGCGGGGCAATGCTCCCGGCCGTGGCCGAAACCCTAGCGCGGATAGGGATGGTTGACCGCGGCCTCGGGCATGGAAGAGGATGGACGAAATACGAGGTCACGAAATGGGCAGGATAGGATTCATCGGATACGGTCACATGGGAAGCGTCCTGATCAAGGGTTTCCTGAAGAGTCGAGCGATCGAACCGTCCCGGCTTATCCTCTCGACCAGGACGAAAGGCAAGCTCGAGGCGCTGCGAGACATGTATCCGGAAATACAAATCGCGGAAGACAATCGCGCAGTCGCCAAAGCCGTCGATCTGTTGTTCCTGTGCGTCGGGACTCTTCAGGTAAAGTCCATCTTGGCGGAAATCCAGGATTCGCTGCGCGCGGACAGCCACCTCGTCTTCATCTCGGGGGGCTTGGAGCTCGCCAGCGTCGAAGCCTGCTTCGAGGGGCCGGTGACGAAGATGATGCCGACGATCCTGGCCGAGGTCCTGGAGGGCACGACCCTCGTCTGCCACGGCGATCGCGTCGGGCAGGAGGCGAGGAAGAAATTGCGGGACCTGCTCCGCGGCCTCGGCTCTGTGAGGGAGATCGACGAGCGGCGATTCGAGGTCGGAGCGGACCTCACGAGCTGCGCTCCCGGCTTGTTGGCGGCGATATGCGATCACTACGTCCGCGCGGGCATGCGCCGAGGAGACTTCGACTACGAGGAAGCTCAATCGATGCTCTCGGATAGTTTGTACGGGACCGCGAAACTGCTGCGAGAGAACGGAGGAGGCTTCCGCTCCGTCATCGAAAGAGTAGCCACGAAAGGCGGCGCCACGGAGGCGGGGACCCAGGTATTCGAAGAGGCCCTGCCCGATGTCTTCGCCCGGGCCTTCTCGGCGATGATGGAGCGCCACGAGAGCCGGAAGCTCTCTACGCGGGAGCAATTCGGCCGAGGCTGAGGCCCAGAGCGGTGGTGCCGGAGGCGACCGCAGGCAAGGACCTCGCCCCGCGGCGCTACGCGATAAATGCGCGCTTGGGTCCCCGGCCGCGCTCCCCCTATTTGAGGATATACGCCGCCAGCGGCGGGAAGCCGTTGAAGGAGATCGAGCTGTAGCTCTGCGTGTAGGCCCCCGTCGTGAGGATGTAGACTCTGTCCCCGATGCGCGTGGTGTCGGGCATCGTGTAGGTCCACTTCTCGTAGAGGATGTCCATGCTGTCGCAGGTAGGGCCCGCGATGATGATCTCGCGGGCCTTGCCCGCGCGCTCGAAGAAGATCGGATACTTGATTGCCTCGTCGAGGGTCTCGATGAGGCCGCCGAACTTGCCGATGTCGAGGAAGACCCAGGGATAGCGCTCGTGCACGGACTTCCTGGCGATGTTGACGATCTCGGCGACGATGACGCCGGAGCCGCCGGCCATGGAGCGGCCGGGCTCGATGATTATCTCCTCGGGCCATACGCCGTTGAAGCTGTTGTCGAGGAATCGGCTTATGTCCTCGGCGTACTGGGCGAGGGTGTCGGTGGGCTCCACGTAGTCGGCGGGGAAGCCCCCCCCCATGTTGAGCATCTTCAGGTCGACGTGCGCCTCCTCGCGGGCCCACCGGAAGAGCTGGCCCGTCGTGGTGAGGGCCGAAGACCAGGCGCCGACGTCGCGCTGCTGGGATCCCGGATGGAAGGAGATGCCGTAGGGCTCGAGGCCGAGGCGGACCGAGAGCTTGACGAGCTGGCGCGCGAGGTCGGGGTGGGAGCCGAATTTCTTGGAGAGCGGCCAGTCCGCGCCCATCCCGTCGGTGAGGAGGCGGAAGAAGACCCTGGAGCCGGGGGCGGCGCGCGCGATCTTGTCGAGGTCGGAGGGAGAGTCGGTCACGAAGAGGCGCACGCCCTTCTCGTAGAAGTAGGCGATATCGCGCTCTTTCTTTATCGTATTGCCGAAGGAGAGGCGGTCGGGGCCCACGCCGAGGCGGAGGAGCTGGTCCAGCTCGTAGCGGGTGGCGACGTCGAAGTTCGAGCCGAGGTCGCGGAGGGCGGCGATCACCTCGTCGTGGGGATTCGCCTTGACCGCGTAGTAGACTTTCGCGTATGGCAGATTGGTCCGGAGCGCCTCGTAGTTGGCCTTGATGACGTCGAGGTCGATGACCAGGAAGGGCGTTTCCTTGTCCTTGCCGAAGGCCTTGACCCGATCGAAGCGCTCCGAGCTCATGTAGTTCTCGATGGGAAAGCGGTACGAGATCTCTTCCAACTCTCCGGCCTCCTTGTCGGCGCCGCTGGGCGCGATGAATATGCGCTAACATAATTGCGCGCTTGCCATCGTGTCAAGAATAGGCTATACCGCATCCATGATCGGTTTCTTCATCAAGAAGGCCTTCTTCGACGGATGGGACCACCTCTTTTCCTTGATCCTCCTCAATGCGGGATTCCTCGTCGTACTCGCGATCGGCGTCATGCTGCCGGGCGGCATCCCCCTGCCCGCCTGGGCCGATATGATCATCCGCATCCTCGCCCTCGCGGCGGGCTCGGTGTGGTGGTCGACCTGCGTCTTCGCGACGAGGGGCATCTCGGACTTCGGAAGCTTCCGCCTCGGGGAGTTGCGCTCTCACCTCGAGCGGGGCCTCGTCCCCGGCCTCCAGATAGGGATCGTCCTCGTCGCGGGCTGGCTCGTAGTCTCCGTCGGCCTGCCCTTCTACCTTTCGCTGGGCGGCCTCCTCGGGACGCTCGCGGCCGGAGTGATCTTCTGGTGCGCCGTCATCATCCTCCTCGCGCTCCAGTATTACATCCCGCTGCGGGCCAGGCTCGGCGGCGGCCTGCGCAAGAACCTGCGCAAGAGCTTCCTCATCTTCTTCGACAATCCCGGCTTTTCGATTTTCCTCTTCCTCTACTCCGCCTTCGCCCTCGCCCTCTCGCTCTTCCTGGCCTTCCTCCTTCCGGGCTTCGCCGGCGTCGGCCTCGCGCAGAACGTCGGGCTCAGGCTGCGGATGCATAAGTACGATTGGCTCGAGGCCAATCCCGAGGCGAACAGGCGCGCGGTTCCCTGGGACGAGCTGCTCGAGGAGGACAGGGATCTGGTCGGCAAGCGGAGCCTCAAGGGCATGTTCTTCCCCTGGAAGGAATGACCGGCGGGCCATCATTGTTGACCTGTGGAGCCGCGACGGCTATTATCGAGCTTGGATATGGCCGTAACCACCAGTCAACAGATCGGGAAATGGTTCGAACTCTATAAAACCATAGATGTCACCTATACCAAAGAGATCATAAAGGCTACCGGCCTGGATATCCGGGGCGTCTTCCTCAAATGCGTGGGAGAGCAATGGCCCTGCGTCGTCTATTCGAGCTCTTTCCTCGGGGCGAAGGTCATCGTCAGCTCCAAGCAGGCCCTCACCGATCGCATCGCCAAGGCCAACGGGGCCGTCAGCCTGCGATTCAGCTTCAAGCTGTCGGACAAGCCCGATCCGGTCAGCTTCTTCATCGGCGCCAAGGTCCTCGGCTATTCGAGCTATCCCAAAAGCACGGAAGAGCTGCAATACGCGAGCCTGCAGTATACGCAGCGTCCTCCCGACGATTTCATCGACATCCTGGGCAGGCTCCTCGAGGCGAACATGAATTCGACCCGGAGGCGGGACGAGCGCATACTCCTCAATCCGGACGCGATGCGCCGCATGGGCCTGCTATCCAAGGAAAGCTTCGTCTTCGTCCAGGGCGTGCCCCGCAAGTGCATCCTCCGCGACCTCTCATTCTCGGGAGCCAAGGCGATCATCGTCGGCCTGGCCAAGTTCCTCGTCGACAGGGAGTGCACGCTGCGCGTGGAAATGGACGATCCCCGCGAGAGCCTGGACGTCAAGGGAACCATCGTGCGCTACGAGGACGTCGAGGGCCGCAAGGACCTCACGGCCATAGCCATTCATTTCGACGAGCAGGCCGTTCCCATGACCTTCAAGATGCACGTCAACGACTACCTGGGGCAAGTGCGCCAGTCGCGGACCGACGAGACCGGGCCCCACTCGCCGGCCGCCGAAGTCAAAACCTGACAGAGGAGCGTAATGGACGAATCCCGAACCGCGGGCGAGGCCGCCCTCCGGCGCCTGGTCTTCATCGAGCTCCCGGCCGGACTCGCCCGACCCATGGGCGATTTCACGCCCGACCCTTCCGTGCTCCTGCCCGTCGAGACGGGCATCGAGGCCGAGCGACTCGACTTTCCCGGTCGCTTCGACGCGCGAGCCATCACGGCGGAGGCGATCGTGGCGGGCATGCTCCGGCTGCTCGCCTGGAGGCCCGATCACGAGAAGGCCGGGTATTATCGCGCCTTCGTAAAGGCCGTCCGGCCTCAGATCCTGCCCGAGCTCTCGGAGGCGGGAATCGCGAAGGCGCGAAACAAGGACTGGGAAATCGCCGAGGAGATATTCCGCGCCCTGGCGGGACTCTATCCCGAGGCTCCCGAGCCCCTGCTCGACCTCGCGATCCTCTCCGAGGACAGGGCCGAGCTCTATTCCCAGTCGGGGCGCGAGGCCTTGGCTCAGGAGATGGACGAACGCGCCTTCGACACCTACAAGCGCCTCCTGGCCCTCGAGCCCCCCTTCCCGCCCGCCTTCTTCAACGCGGCCTTCTTCTTCCTGCGCAGGCGAAACTACGATCGCGCCGCCTCCCTCCTCGAGACTTACGTCAAGGTCGGCGAAGACGACGAAAAGAAGGAACGCGCCAGCGAAGTCCTCAAGAAGCTTAGACGCCAGGGATACCTCGACAATCTCTTCAAGGAGGCCTTCGATTTCATCCGCCTGGGCGAGGAGGAGAAGGGCCTCGCGAAGGCGCGGGAGTTCATCGAAAGGCATCCGACGGTATGGAACGGCTGGTTCCTGGCAGGCTGGGCCCATCGCAGGCTCGGCCGATGGGAAGAGGGACGGGCGGCCTTCGAGCGGGCCCTCGCCCTGGGGGCCGAAGACGTCGATTCCCTCAACGAGCTGTCGATCTGCCTTCTCGAGCTCGGCCGGATCCCGGAAGCCAGGCGGGCCCTCGAGCGCGCCCTCAGGCTGGAGGGAGAGAACGTCAAGATCATCGTCAACCTGGGCGCCATCGCCGTCAGGCAGGACAGACTGGGCGAGGCGGCCGGCTTCTTCCGAGCGGCCCTCGAGATCGACCCGAGCGATCCTGCCGCCAAGAGCTGGCTCGAGCGGATCGAATCGGAGGCATAGGAACCCGGATGCGGGAGTCCGAGCCGGTCCTTCCCGGCCTTGCCGAGCTGAGGGCCCTCGTCGATTCGGCCAAGGCGGCGCTCGAGGGAGAGAGCGCCGACCTCCGGCCGCGGGGCTTCGACGGCAGGCCGGGCGGCCTCGTAGTGCTGCCAGCCCTGCCTACCGTCCTGGTGCCCGACATCCACGCCCGGCCTCGCTTCATGGCCTCGGCGCTCGATTGGAGGCCGCCCCGCCTGGACCGGCCCCTCGATTCCCTTCTCGCCGCCGGAGAGGTCAACCTCCTCTGCCTGGGCGACGTATTCCACTCGGAGTACGGCGGCGCGCAGCGGCGCTGGGCCGCGGCCTACCGGGAATACGCCTTCGACTGGGGCTCGCGCGAATCCATGGACGAGGAGATGGCCCTCAGCCTGACCGCGGCGCGCCTGGTCCTGGAAGCCAAGGTCGCCTTTCCCTCCCGATTCCATTACATCAAGGGCAACCACGACAACATCTCGGACGAGGAGGGGAGAGGAGACCACTCCTTCTATAAATTCGCGGCCGAGGGAGAGATGGTCGCTTCCTGGTTCCGCGCCACCTACGGCGAGGAGCTCCTCGACTCGTATCGCGAGCTCGAGCTGGACCTGCCGATCCTCGCCCTCGGTCCCTATTTCGTCGCGAGCCATGGAGAGCCCGCCTTCTCCCTGTCGCGCGAGGACCTCATCGAGTACCGCTCGAGGCCGGAAGTGGTCGAGGCGCTCATCTGGACCGCCAACGGCGACGCCGAGCCCGGCTCGGTCGAGGAGAGCATGCTGGCCCTCATGGGCCGGAGAAGGGCCAGGCGCTCTCTCTGGTTCGCGGGCCATCGTCCCGTCGGCGGGAGATATGCCCTGCGCGCAGGGGGCAGGTTCGTGCAATTCCACGATCCCTCCGCTTTCCGCGTCGTCTTCCTCCTTCCCGGCCGGGCTCCCGACCCCGACCGCGACATCTACGACATTCGAGCCGGGAATTGACCTGAAATATGCCGATCCATATCATAAGTCGATATGGCCGCGAGAAAGCGAAGCGAAAAGCCCTCAGGATCCAACGCCGGCACCGTCTTTTGGCTCGCGGTGATCGTCGTAGTCCTTTTCATATTCGCGCTCAATTGGGGCAAGGTACAGGATACCCTGGCGCGCACCAATTTCCACGAGATAGTGAAGACTCAGTCGGGAGCGGACAAGCCGCCCCCCGCGCCCGAGAAGCCGAAAGCCGAGACGCCAAAAGCCGAGGCGCCAAAGGCGGCAACGCCTCCTCCCTCGGAGACCCAGCCCGAAGCCCTGCCTCGATTGCCCGAGCCGCCGATGGCGGCAAGGCCCAAGTCCGAGACCGGGCCCGAGGCCACGGTCCCCGCGACTGGCGTCGACTCGGGCAGGACTCCCGCCGCGGCCCAGGCGCCGAGGCTCCGATCGGCCTCCCTCTTCTTCGTCCGCGTCGACGACGACGGGACCATAGTGCGGCAGGAGGTGAAGCGGCCCATAGCGGTCTCGGACTCGCCGCTCATGGATTCCCTCGACGCCCTGCTCAAGGGGCCTTCGGAGGACGAGATACGCAAGAAGCTCATTTCCCTCGTGCCCGAGGGGACGAAGCTTCTCTCCGCCCAAGTCCGAGGCTCCACGGCCTTCCTCAACTTCAACGAGGCCTTCATGTACAACCATTACGGCATCGAGGGCTACGCGGGCCAGCTCAAGCAGATCGTCTATACCGCGACTTCCTTCCCGACGGTACAGGACGTGCAGATTCTCATCGAAGGCGAGAGGCACGATTACCTCGGCGGCGAAGGTGTCTACATAGGAAGGCCCCTCTCCCGCAACTCGTTCTAGTCGACGGCCCGCGAGAAGCGCCTTGCCCCTGTCCTGTCCTCATGCTATCCTTTCGGCCGAGGCGCCTATCGCCGGCGCCTCGCGGGGAGGTCATCCTGTTACAGACCGGGCTTCACGACTGGCACCTCGCGCGGGGAGCCAAGATGGCCGCCTTCGCCGGCTACGACATGCCCATTTCCTACCCCATGGGCGCGGTCGAGGAGCACCTCCTCTGTCGGCGCTCGGTGGGCCTCTTCGATATCGACCACATGGGCCAAGTGGAGCTTCGCGGCCCGGGGGCCGACGAGTTCCTTTCCGGGCTCGTGAGCGCGCGCGTGCTGGACATGCCGGAGGGAGAGGCGCGCTACGCCCTCCTCCTCGACGAAAGCGGCTTCGTCCTCGACGATCTCTTCGTATACAGGCTCCCCGGGAGGTGGTGGATCGTCGTCAACGCGTCCAACCGCCGGGCCGATATCGACTGGATGCGCTCTCGCGCGCCCGGGGGCGTGATCGTCGAGGATCGCTCCGACGATACGTATATGATTGCGGTTCAAGGGCCGAGAGCCGTCGAGCTTCTCGACTCCGTCTCCGATCGGGCCGTCTCAGTCCTCCCGCGCTTCAGCGCCCGAGAGATGAAGATCGGGGGGATCGAGCTGCTCTTCGGACGGACGGGCTACACCGGGGAGGACGGGGGCGAGCTCTTCTTCCCCGCCGATCGCGCGCTCGAGCTTTGGAGCTCCATCCTCGAGGAAGGCGAGAAGAGGGGCATCGAAACGGCCCCCGTCGGCTTGGCCGCTCGCGATTCCCTCCGCTTCGAGGCGGGCATGCCCCTCCATGGCCACGAGATAAGCCCTTCCGTCAATCCTATCGAGGCGGGCCTCAAATGGGCCTGCGACTTCACCAAGGACTTCGTGGGAAGGAAGGCCCTCGAGAGCGTCGTCGCCGCCGGCCCGGCGAGGCGCCTCGTCGCGCTCGACGTGCGGGGCGGGGTCCCGCGCGAGGGCTACGAGGTCGTCGCGACGGCGAGCGCCGGAACGGCGAGCGCCGGAATGGCGAACGTCGTCCCCGGCTCGAAGGTCGGCGTCTGCGTGGCGGGGATGTTCTGTCCCAGCGTCAGGAAGTACGCGGCCAACGCCTTCGTCAGTCCGGAATTCTCGAAGCCCGGAACGGCCCTCGCCGTTTCGATACGCGACAAGCCCCGCGACGCCCTCGTCGTCAAGAGACCGCTGTACCTGCCCGCATATCGGAGATGAAGCCAACGAAGGAGAAGCGCATGAAGATCGATCCCGAGTGCCGCTATAGGAGCACGCACGAGTACGCCCGGAAGGATGGAAGCGAAATCGTCGTCGGCATATCCGACCACGCCCAGGAAGCCCTGGGCGACATCGTCTTCGTCGAAATGGTCGAGGTCGGCAAGACGGTCGCCCAAGGAGAGGCCATCGGAGTCGTCGAATCGGTCAAGGCCGCCAGCGACATTTACGCTCCCATGTCCGGCACGATCAAGGCCTTGAATACGGCTCTCCAGGGCGATCCCTCCCTCGTGAACAAGGACTGCTACGGCGCGGGCTGGCTCTTGCGGATGTCCCCATCGAAGCCGGCCGAATGGGAAGGCCTCCTCGATCCGACGGCCTACGAAAAAGAAACCGGCAAGGACTGATCATGCCTTACATCGCGGCGACCGACGCCGACCGCGCGGCCATGCTCGAGCGCATCGGAGCCGCGGACGTCGAGGAATTGTTCTCCGATATCCCCTCCTCCGCGCGCTTCCCGGTCCTCGACCTGCCGCCCCCCCTTTCCGAGATGGAGGCGATGCGCGAGATCGAAGCCTTGGCCGCCAGGAACCTCTCGGCCTCGAGCTCGGCGTGGTTCCTCGGCGCGGGCGCCTATTACCATTTCATCCCCGCCGTCGTGCCGGCGATAGCCTCGCGCGGAGAGTTCCTCTCCGCGTACACGCCCTACCAGCCCGAGGTCTCGCAGGGGACGCTCCAGGCGATCTTCGAGTACCAGAGCATGGCCGCCGCCCTCCTGGGCATGGACGTGGTCAACGCCTCGCACTACGACGGGGCGACGGCCCTGGCCGAGGCCCTGCTCATGGCCTACAACGCGGCCGGGGGAGCGGGAACGCGCGACAGAGTCGTCCTCTGCGCGGATATCCATCCCGAGTACAAGGAGGTCATCCGCTCCTACCTCTCCGCCTATTCCGCGCGCGTCGATGAAATCGACCTCCCCCCCGAAGGCGCCGCCGCCCTGGCCGACGCCTCGACCTTCTGCGTCGTCGCTCCCTACCCGGGCTTTTCGGGAGCGATAGGCGACCTGGCCGCCGCAGCGGCGGCGACCCATGCGGCGGGCGCCCTCCTCGTCGTCCAGGCCGACCCGATCATGTGCGGGCTCTTGAAGAGCCCGGGCGAGCTCGGAGCGGACATCGTCGCCGCCGAAGGCCAGGCCCTCGGCAACCCGATGTGCTTCGGCGGTCCCTTCCTCGGCATGATGGGCGCGAAGGCCGGCCTCGTCCGCAAGCTGCCGGGCCGCCTCGTCGGCCAGGCCAAGGACGCGGCAGGCCGGCGGGGCTTCGTCCTGACGCTGACCGCCCGCGAACAGCACATCAGGCGCGAGAAGGCGGTCTCCAACATCTGCTCCAACCAGGGCCTGGCGATGCTGCAGGCCTGCGTCTACCTCGCGGCGATGGGCCGCTCGGGCCTCCGCGCCGTCGCCGAGCTCTGCTGGAACAAGTCTCATTACGCCGCCTCCCTGATAGCCGGGATCCCCGGCTTCGCCGTCCGGGCCGACCGCTTCTTCAAGGAGTTCCTCGTGGAGACGCCGATCCCGGCCGAGGACCTCGCGGCGAAGCTGTCGCGACGCGGCGTCGTGCCGGGGCTCCCCCTGTCCCGCTATTATCCCGAGCGGAAGCGCGAGCTTCTCGTCTGCGTCACCGAGATGTGCACGCGAGGACAGATCGAGCTCCTCGCGGCGTCGCTCGAGGAGGCCTCGAGATGAACCTGAAGGCGGAGCCCCTCCTCTTCGAGCTCTCGTCGCCCGGGCGCAGATGCGCCTCCCTGCCCTCGTGCGACGTGCCGCCGACGCCCCTTCCGGAGGAGCTCGCCAGGGCCGGCCTCGACCTCCCCGAGCTGGACGAGCTCGGCCTCGTGAGGCATTTCACGCGCCTGTCCCAGAAGAACTTCTCGATCGACACGGAGTTCTACCCGCTCGGCTCCTGCACGATGAAATACAATCCCAAGGTCGACGAGCAGGCAGCCTCGCTGCCGGGTTGGCGGAACATCCACCCCCTCGCCGGCGAGGAGTTCAGCCAGGGCGCCCTCGAGCTGATCCATTCGCTGCAAAAGTGGATGTGCGAGATCGGCGGCTTCGCGGCCGGCAGCCTCCAGCCCGCGGCCGGCGCCCAAGGAGAGCTCGCGGGGGTATTGATCATCCGCGCCTACCACTCGGCGAGGGCCGACGGCAGGCGGCGCGTGGTCCTCGTGCCCGATTCCGCCCATGGCACCAACCCCGCCACCTGCTCGATGGCCGGATTCGCGACCAAGACCCTGCCATCGGACGCCGAGGGCGGCGTCGACATGAACGCGCTCCGGGCGGCCCTGGACGGCGCCTCGGGCGCGGAAGTCGCCGGGATCATGATAACCAATCCCAACACCCTCGGCCTCTTCGACCCCAACATCGAGGAGATCTCCCGCCTCGTGCACGAAGCGGGCGGCCTCGTCTACGGCGACGGGGCCAACATGAACGCCCTCGCCGGCGTCCTCAAGCCCGCCTCGGTCGGCATCGACGTCATGCACTACAACCTGCACAAGACCTTCTCGACGCCGCACGGCGGCGGCGGTCCGGGAGCCGGCTTCGTGGGAGCGCGAGCCGACCTCGCCGATTTCCTCCCCGGTCCGATAGCGGTAAGAGCCGATGGCGCCTATCGCCTCGCCATGCCGGCGCGGTCGATCGGACGGATGAAGGCCTTCTACGGGAATTTCGGCATCCTGGTGCGAGCCTACGTCTACCTGCGCATGCTCGGCGCGCCGGGACTCCGCCGCGTCGCCGAGACGGCCGTGCTCAACGCGAACTACCTCAAGGCCCTCATCGAGGGCGCGTACCGGATCAAGTACCCGCGGCGCTGCATGCACGAGTTCGTGGCCCAGGGGGACCTCGCCGAGGGTATCCATACCCTCGACGTAGCCAAGCGCCTCATCGACTACGGCTTCCATCCGCCGACCATCTACTTCCCGCTCATCGTTCCCGAGGCCCTCATGATAGAGCCTACGGAGACCGAGGCGAAGGAGACCCTGGACGAGTTCGCCGCCGTCCTCCTCAAGATCGCCGAGGAGGCGAGGACCGAGCCCTCGCTGCTGACTTCCGCGCCCGCGACCACGCCGGTCGGACGCCTCGACGAGGTGTCGGCGGCGCGCAACCCGACGCTGTGCTATAGGGGTTGAGGGTCGGGCCGCCCGCCGGGCGGCCGCGACTCGACTTGCGGCCGCCGACGGCGGGGGCTAGAATCGGCGCATGAGTAAACGTCGCGTCCCCCTCGCCCTTCGCATGACCCTCTTCATTTCAGCCATGGTCTTCGTTCTCCTGGCCGCGACGCTGCTGATAACCGGCTCGCGGCTGCGGGACAGCCTCGACGCTATTATCCTCAAGGATAACATCGAGATCACTCGCAGCCGCGCGGACGAGGTGGGGAGGATCATCGAAAAGCTGCGATGGCAGCTGCGGATGATTTCGCTCAGGCCCGAGCTGCTCGCGAAGGATAGGAACGCGTCCTCGGCGGCCATCTATTCCCTCAAGGACTCGGCGTCCTTCGAGGTTCTCGGCATACTCCTCGCCTGGCCAGACGGCAGCTATATCAGCTCGGCCGGCGCCCGCGGCAATATCTCGGATCGCGCCTATTTCCGAACCGTCATGTCGGGCGACTCCGATTTCGTCGTAAGCGAGCCCGTCATATCCAAGTCGCTCGGGATCTATCAGATCGTCTTCGCCCAGGCGGTCAAGGCGTCGGACGGATCGGTCGCGGCCATGGTCGCCTTCCAGGTCAAGCTCCCGACGTTCTCGGAGATCACCGCCACGATGAAGGCGGGCAGGACGGGCTATGGCTGGATGGTCGACGGGGGGGGCGACGTGATAGCCTTCCCGACGGAAAAGGCCATCATGACCCTGAATGTCGCCGATGCCGACAAACTCGGCTACAAGGGCATGGACGCCTTCGGCAAGAGGATGCTCAAGTCGGCCTCGGGCACGGGATCCTGGCGAATGCCCGACGGCGCCGCGTATACGTCCTTCTTCTCCTCCATCCCCAACAGCCCCGGATGGAGACTGGCCGTCAGCCTGCCGACGGGGGAGATAGCGGAATCGACGAACGCCATCCTGATCATCCTATCGATCGTCTTCGCGGCGGGAATGCTGATCGCCATCGCGGCCTCGGCCCTGCTCGCCCGCTTCATCGTCGTCCCGATCAGGCAGGCGGCCGCCGGCTTCCGAGACCTGGCCGCGGGCGAGGCCGACCTCCGCAGGAACATAGAGATCGATCGATCCGACGAGATAGGCGATCTCGCGCTGGAGTTCAACGCCTTCCTCGCCAAGCTCAGGGAGATCGTGACGAGCCTCAAGGCGGCTCAGGGCGGGCTCGGTTCCATCGGATCCGAGCTCGGAGGCTCGGTCACGGAAACGGCGAGCGCGATCGCGCAGATCTCGGGGGCGGTAGAGTCGGTGCGCGGGAAAGTCGGGCAGCAGTCCGCCAGCGTCGAGCAGTCCTCGAGCGCGGTCGAGCAGATCGCCAAGAACATCGACGGACTGGGGCGCCTCATCCAGGATCAGGCGGCGAGCGTGACCGAGGCCTCCGCGGCGATCGAGGAGATGGTGGGCAACATCGCCTCCGTCTCGAGGTCGATGGACGCGATGGCCAGGCAATTCGAGGCCCTCCTCGAGGCCTCCCGGTCGGGCAAGGAAATGCAGGCGGCGGTCGGCGAGCGCATCGCCCAGATCGCCGATCGCTCGCGCGCCCTCCTCGAGGCCAACGACGTGATAGCGGCCATCGCGTCCCAGACCAACCTTCTCGCGATGAACGCGGCGATCGAGGCGGCGCACGCGGGGGAGGCGGGCAAGGGATTCTCGGTAGTCGCCGACGAGATCCGCCGCCTCTCCGAGACGGCCGCCGAGCAGTCCGATACCATCGGCAGGGACCTGTCGAGCGTCCAGACGGCCATTCGCGACGTGGTGGGCTCCTCGAGCGAATCGGAAGCGGCCTTCGACGGCGTCGCTTCGCGGATAACGGAGACCGAGCGCCTCGTCCGCGAGATGCGGGACGCCCTCGGCGAGCAGAGCGAGGGAGGCGCCCAGGTGCTCGAGGCGCTGAAGTCGGTGAACGAGATAACCTCGCAAGTACGGGGGAGCTCGTCCGAGATGGGCGAGGGGAACAGGACCATCCTGGGAGAGATGGGGAGCCTCCGCTCCTCGAGCCTCGAGATCAGGTCGAGCATGGACGAGCTGTCGAGGGGCGCCGACCATATCTCGAAGAGCGCCAAGCGCGTCTCCGAGATGGCCGAATCGACGCGAGCCACCATCGAAGGCATGGACGCCGCCATAGGGCGGTTCAAGGTCTAGCCCTTGCCCTTCAGGATCTCGGCGTATTTCTTCTCGTCGATGGGGTAGCGCTGGATCAGGATCATCGCCGCGACGAGGAAGAGCGCGGGTATAGGGCCGATCGCGAGCCGGATCGCCAACTTCGCGGAATCGGCCTGCGCCGCGTTCGGGACGAAATGCCCCGCGCCGAGCACGAGGCCCGTCGCGAGGATCGCGAAGGCGGAGCCGATCTTGGAGATGAAGAGCCACATGCCGTAGAACGCGCCCTCCTTGCGAACGCCGGTCTCGGCGGCGTCGTATTCTATGGTATCAGGCACCATCGAATAGGGAGCCACGTAGCCGAAGCCTACGCCTATGCCGGCGTAGACCATCATGCCGATGAAGAACCAGGGCCCCAGGACATGGCCGAGGAAGAACAGTATGAGGCTCGCGGTGGCGAGGACGAAGAAGCATATTTGATAGGTGAGCTTCTTCCCGATCTTCTTGGAGACCGCGACCGAGATGGGGATGCAGATCATCGCGGTCACGAGCAGGACGAGCATCGCGATGGCGGTGAGGCCCTCGTTGCCGTAGATATACGCGAAGTAATAGGCGATCACGCCCTGGAGGAAGGTAAGGCCTATCAGATTGAGGGCGTAGGTGAAGAGGATGATGAGGTAGGGCTTGTTGCGGAAGACCGAAAGGTAGGTCTTGAGGATGCCGCCCTCGGGCTTGACCTCCGCGGATCGCTCGGGCTCCCGCACCGACAGGCCGGTGATGACGGCCGAGACCAGCATCACGGCGCCGAAGATCAGGCCCATCATCGAGAAGCCGAGGCTCTTGTCGGCTCCGGGGCCGCCGCCGAAGGCGGCGAGGAGGGGCTGGACCGAGGCGGCTCCCAGGAGGGTGCCGACTACCGCGAACATGAAGCGGAAGCCGTTGAGGCTCGAGCGCTCGTTGTAATCCGCGGTGAGCTCGGGCGTCAGGGACGAGTAGGGGATGTTCACCACCGAGTAGACCACGTTGAGCAGGATGAAGCAGGCGCCGCCCCAGGCCGCGAGCAGGGTCGGGTCCTGGATGCGCGGATTGGTGAAGAACAGCCACATCGCGAGGGCCAGGGGAATGGAGCCCAGGAGGATGTAGGGCCTGCGGCGTCCCCATCGGGTCCTGGTCCGATCGGAGAGGAAGCCCAGGAAAGGATCCCAGACCGCGTCGACGAGCTTCCCGACCATGATGACCGAGCCCGCCGCCGCGGCGGCGATGCCCACCGTGTCGGTGAGATACTTCAGGGCCCAGAAGCCCAGGGCCGTGAAGAAGAGGTTGCCGCCCAGGTCGCAAACCCCGAAGCCCAGCTTGGTCCCCAGGCTCAGCCGCGTCCCTTGTCCCGGCTCGGCTCCGCCGATAGCGCTAGCTTTTCCGCTCATCGATGAACTCCTCGATGCAGTCTATGTATTCTCGCTCGAGATCGCGCGTCGCGTCTTGGACCGCGGCCTTCCTGTCCTTGAGATAATCCTCGTAGCGGGAGCGCAGCTCGATCGGCTCGCCGACGGACAGGACCGCGGTATGCCGCAGGGTATTGGGACGCTGGGAGATATTGCCCCCCGAGAGCCTCGAGGCGAGGTCGGCGGCGTTGTAGGCGGTTTCCACGAGGCGCCCGAAGGGCGGGGCCGAACCGTCCTCGGTCCGGATGTAGCTCGAGTCGAGGTAGTAGCAGAGGTCGACGAACTCCATGTGCCGCATCGCGTACCAGGCCTCGCCGGCCTTGCGATCCGCCATCCGCCTGCCTAAAGGGGGGAAGCCCGCGGCGCCGCGCTCGGGGTAGATGCGGTCCCAGCCCTCCTGCCTGATGCGGTACACGCGCGAGATGGGATCGCCCTCCGCCTTGAGGCCCATGACGGCCTCGCCGCGCCGCAGGGCCTCCTCAATGAGGTCGGCGAGCCGAGCGTCGCGGTCCTTCCCATCCCTCCGGTGTCCCGCCCCGAAATAGTAGAACTCGGCCATGGAGACGAGGCAATCGTCCAAGGCGACGAGGCGCCGGGCGAGGATGCGCCGGCGGATATCCGGCGTCGCCTCGCCGACGGCTCCCGCCCCGCCGCCGGCGCGGAGGCCCGGGTCGCCGCCCCGGCCGTCGGAAAGACCGCAATCCGACTCTATCCGTGAGACGAGCCGCTCCACCTTGCCGATGTCGTCCTCGTAGAAGCGATAGTGGACGGAGAGAGGCAAGAGCTCGACGCGCTCGGGGCGGCCCTGCTTCCGCAGCTCCCCCGAGCACCAGAACGCGAGCCGGGCGGTGCCGCGCTCCAGGCGCGGCACCGTCTCGCTCCGATACGAAGCCTGGCCCTCGGGCGCCAAGGCAAGGGGGTAGGGGTCGTCGCGCAGCGCCGTCCGGATGCGTCCCATGCTCGCCTGATCGAGCTTCGCGTGGTAGACCGGCATCGCGCCGAATCGCGGCAGGATCCAGCGCACCAAGGCGCCGCTCCACATGGGCACTTCGTAGCCGTGGACGAATCTGGCGTGGACCCTGCCGGGAGCGGATGCGCCGAGGCGCCTCGCCTCCCTGTCCAGGGCCTTCGAAAGTGCCAGGGAAAGGAGCTGAGGCTCGTCTCCATAGGGATGCCTGAACGCGAGGACGAGACGGTTTCGGCCCTCGCGAAAGTCGGTCAGCGCCCCGAGCAGCCTATCGGCGTGTCGGAACTCGATGGCGTCCAGCTTGAGGCCCATCCGGCCATAGATGCCGCCGAGGGCGCGCAGGGCGGCCAGGACGCGAAGGCTGACCTTCGGCTCGGGGAGCTCGCGGCGCCGCGCGGCCCCCGCCGGGGGGCGATGCTCGCGGCCGAGGCTTCCCGCACTCATGTTGCCCATGCCTCGATTGTAGCAGGCCGGACCTATCCTTGGTACGGGAAAGGGCGATTTTATTCTATGCTTTCCCCGCCCGGTCGAAGTATCATGGTGCATGTCGACGCTATGGGACATCCTTCAGGAGGATCGGCTATGAGAATTAGGCGGCGTCTGATCGCGGTCGCCTTCGCGGCCTGCCTGGCATCCGCGGTTTTCGCTCAGCAACGGTATTCGGGCTATTTCCACGCCCTCTCCGACCTTCGCGCGGCGCGCTGGCTCCTCGATCACGTTCCCGGCGACTGGGTTCGCGTCGACGACGAGCTGAACGCCGTCCATGAAATCGACGGCGCGATCGACGAGATGAGGAGGGCCTCGATCGACGACGGCAGGAACGTCGACGACCATCCCGCCATGCAGGAGAGGTACGATCGCCCCGGCCGTCTGCGCGACGCGGAGGCCTACTTGAGGCGGGCCCGCGCCGACATCGACCGCGAGGAGGACCGCGGCGAGACGAGGGGCCTCAGGGAACGCGAGGCCGGGCGCATCGAGGGGGCCATCCGATTCGTGGAGAGCGCCATCAGCGGGCCCGGCGGCCCGGCGCCCGCCTTCGTGCCGGCTCCGACGACCATGCCGCCCC
>CAYNFM010000025.1:26982-38184 GCA_964396415.1 uncultured Treponemataceae bacterium
GGGCCCGGCGGCCCGGCGCCCGCCTTCGTGCCGGCTCCGACGACCATGCCGCCCCCGGCCTCCATGGAGCATCCCTCCTACCTTCGCGCGCTCGCGGACCTGCGAACTGCGCGATGGCTTCTTTCCCACGTTCCCGGGGACTGGGTCCGCGCCGTCGAGGAGACCGATGCCATGCGCGAGATCGACGGGGCGATCGACGAGATCAGAAGGGCGTCGATCGACGACGGCAGGGGCATCGACGACCATCAAGCCGTGGACGAAAGGCGCGATCGCCGCGGCCGGCTCGGGGACGCCGAGTCGTACCTAAGGCGGGCCCGCGCCGACATCGAGCAGGAAGAGGATATCGGCGATATACGGGGCTTGCGAGCCCGCGCGGCCGAGCATATAGACGGGGCGATCCGCTTCGTCGACGCCGCGATGCGATTCTAGCGGGACTCCGCGGCGCGCTGGCGGAACTGGGTCGGGGAAAGAGAGGTGTGCTGCTTAAATATCCTGTTGAAGGCCGACTTGGAGTTGAAGCCGCACTCGAGGGCTATGTCGAGCACGCTCTTCTCCATCTTGCGGGACGCTTCCAGGCAACGCTTGACCTCCTCGACGCGCAGGCGGTTCACGTAATCGTAGAAGCTCGTGCCCAATCTCTGGTTGAGGAGCTGCGACAGGCGGTGGGGCGAAGTCCGGAGGAGGGCGGCGAGCTTGGGCAGGGTCAGGTCGGCGTCGGCATAGGGACGCTGGGCTCGCACTACCTTGTCCAGCCTGTCGAGGAGAATGTCTCCTTCCTCCTCGGATATTCCCGATTTCTCGTATTTTCGCCTGAGCTCCCCGGGGCGATCGGGTCCCATCGCCGGCTTGGCGACGAGGAAGACGTCGGGCTCGTGAAAGGCCTTGTAGCTGATGTAATAGGCCGAGAACACCGTCGCGAGCGGGGCGAAGAGGTACATGCGCCTGAAGGTGATCACCAGGAAGAACAGCACGTACGAGGCGCTGCCCGCCGCGAGCGCCAACGCGAAGGCCACGAGCACTTTCCGCATCCAGGCGAGGGTGATCGACTCGATCGACGAGTAGGTGTCCCGGATCATGGTCTCGTAGCGATGGACCTTGAGCCAGACCGCGACGAGGTAGGTCCAGAGCTGGAGCTCGATCGCGATCTCGTACCAGAAACGGCCGAAGTACTCGGCGGCCGTGTAGCGGCCGTTGCGCAGCCAGACCTCGACGAAGAGCATCTTGTAGACGGGGTCCTCGAGGTAGAAGGGAAGGCAGAGCGGCATGAGGAGCAAGGCGCCGCCCAGATGGAGCGCGAAGCTCTTCCGGATCGGAATCGACGGATCCACGAGGGTCTCGACGTAGAGGAAGAGGACGGGCCCCATGAGGAGGCGGAACGCGGGTTCCAGGCCGATGAGGAAGGGCGCGCTGCGGTAGAAGCCGGTCCGATAGAGGATCCCGTCCATCGTCGCGAGGGGAAGGACCACGAAGAAGAGGGCGAGGATGCGATTGGCCCTGCGCTTCCCCCTGTCCGCCCGCCAGAACACGACGGCCAGGAAGAGGCATTGCGAGGAGCCGAGGATGAAAACCAGGGAGATTGCGTCTATGCTTTCATTCACTCCTTGTTTCCGCCGCCGGTCATTCCCATCACGATGTACTTCTGGAAGAAAACGGCTATCAGAAGGGGCGGGATCGACGCGATGACGCCTCCGGTCGAAATCATACCATAGTCCACCGTATTCTTGCCTGTGAATTCGGCGATGGCGACCGGGATGGTCTTGGCGGCCAGGCTCGACGTGAATATGAGCGAGAAGAAGAACTCGTCCCAGGAGAGCAGGAAGGCCAGGATGCCCGTCGCGATCAGGCCGGGACGGGCCATGGGGACGTAGATATAGCGGAGCGTCTGGAGCCGGGAGCATCCGTCGATGAGGGCGGCCTCCTCGAAGCTCCGAGAGATCGAGCCGAAGTAGCTGCGCATGACCCAGACGATGAAGGGAATCGTCATGGAAAGATAGACGAACACCAGCGTCGCCTTCCTGTCCAGGAGGCCCAGGGCGCTGATGCCCACGTAGAGGGGCAGGACGATCACGATGGGCGGTATCATGTACGTGAAGAGGAGAGCGTAAAGCAGCTTGTCCTTGAACGCGAAGCGAAGCCTGGCGAAGGAATACGAGGCGAGGGAGCCGACGACGAGCCCGACGGCCGTCACCAGGGCGGCCACGATCAGGCTGTTGAGCAGGGCGTATTCGAAGGCCTTGGCGATTCCCCCTACCCCCGGCCCGAAGACCGCGGCGTAGCGCGCGAGGCTCATGGGTCCGGGCGGAAAGCGCAGGGGCACGGAGATCAGGTCCCGACGCTCGGAAAGGCTGGAGACGAAGAGCCAGAGGAAGGGAGTCATGACGAAGAGGAGGAGGAGGAAGCCCATCGCGCACAGGAAAGCGGTGAAGCCCGCGCGCCGCGCCGCGCGGGGCCGGGCGGGGGAGCGCTTCCGGTCAGTCATTGATGTCCTCCTGCCTTCCCAGCCTCAGATAGATGATCGTGAAGCCGAGGACCATGAACGCGATCACGTAGGAGATGGCCGCGGCGGTCGAGTAGTCCAGATTGTCGAATCCCCTCAGATAGGCGTCGTAGGTAAGGACCTTGGTGCCGTTCGCCGGGCCGCCCTTCGTCATGATGTAGAACAGATCGAAGGCCTTGAACTTTTCCATGGAGCGCATCACCGCGACGACGAGGAGGGTCGGCACGAGATGAGGGAAGGTGACGTAGCGGAAACGCTTGAGCGCGCCCGCACCGTCGATCCGCGCCGCCTCGTACAGCGACTTGTTGATGAACTGGAGGGAGGCGAGGAAGAAGATGGCCGAATAGGGAGCCATCTTCCAGACATCGGCCAGGATGATCATGTTCATCGCTAGCCAGGGCTCCCCCAGCCATGCGTGGTAATGCCGTATCAGGCCGAGCCAGGACAGGAGGGCGTTGAGCGCGCCGTAGTCGGGATGGAGTATCCACTTCCAGAGGGCGCCGGAGACGTTGGTCGGAATGGCCCAAGGCAGGATGACGAGGGCCCGCAGGAGTTTCACCCCGGGGAAGGACTCCGCGAGGAGGAGGGCCATGAGGAGGCCGAGCCCCACCTCCACCGCCAGGGACACGAAGGTGAAATAGAGGGTCCGGCCGAGCGACTCCCGGAACCATGAGGAGCCGAGGACGGCGGCATAGGCGGCCAAGCCCGTAAAGCGCCCCTTCGCGCTCGAGAGCAGGTTCATATCGATCAGGGTATAGGCGAAGGTGACGAGGAGCGGCGCGAGGATGACTGCGAGGATGAGTACGGCGGCGGGCGTCAGGAGGAGGAAGGCGAAGCCCTGCTCGCTGAGGTCGCCCTCGCCGCCCCGTCCTCGCCCCCCCTTCCCGCGCGAATAGGGAAGCCTAGGTGTCATGCTATCGTCCTGGAAGTGAAGGATCGGTCCGTAGCCATGGGACCGGGGCGGGCCGTCGGCGGCCAGCCCCGGCGTCGCGCTTACTTCGCCATGGTCTCGCCCTCGGCCTGCGCTTCCTCGAGGGCCTGATCGGCCGACTTCTTGCCGAGAAGGGCCTCCTGTATCTTGACCTGGAGCATCGAGGAGAAGGCGCTGTAGTAGGGTACCTTCGGGCGATTGACGATGTAGTCGTACTGGTCCTTGGCGACCTTGACCACCGCGGGGCTGGACTTCACTACGTTCGGATCGACGTAGAGGCTCCTCCAGATCGGGAGGGAGTTGGCGGGATAGCTCTTCTGGAAGTCCTTGCCTGTCATGTAGACGATGTAGGCCCAGGCTTCGTTCGGATGCTTGGAGCCCGAGGTGATGGAGAGGGGCTGCCCGCCGTTGACCGTGGCGCTCTTCACCTTTCCGTTGCCGGGGATCAGCGCGATGCCGACGTCCCCGACCACCTTGGATTGGGCGGGATCGTTCGCCACGCCATAGGCATAGGTCCAGTTGAACATGAAGGCCGCGTTGCCGCCCGCGAAGACGCCGTTGATGTCGTCCTCGCCGTAGGTGATGGACTTGGGATTGACCAGGCCGTCCTTGATCGCCTGCGCCATCCACGACAGGGCCTTCCGGTTCGAATCGGTATAGAGCGTGGGCTTCCCGTCCTTGGCCATGACGCCGCCGAAGAGGGCCGTGATCGTCGTGAAATCGCAGGTGAGGGTCTCGGCCTGATTCCAGGGCAGGACGATGGGATACTCGACGATGCCCTTGGCCTTGAGAGCCTTGGCTTGGCCGAGCATTTCGCCCAGCGTCGCGGGGGGAGCCTTGAATCCCGCCTTTTCGAGCATCTTCTTATTATAGAAGAGATATCGAACATCGTTCATCCAGGGCATGCCCCAGTACTTGCCGAGGTACTCGCAGGCGTCGAGGGCGCCGGGGAAGATGTCCGCCCTGTCGGCCGCCGCGAGCGGGGGAATCTCCTTCACGATGCCCCCCTTGGCGAACTTGGCGGTGAAGGGCCCGTCTGAGAGGACCACGTCGTAGCCGCCGGACGCGGCCGCGGTGAGGATCTTCTGCTCGAGCTCCTCATAGGCCACGAAGGTGAGATCGACTTCGATGCCGGGATTCTTGTCCGTGAAAGCCTTGGTGCCTGCGGTGATGTCCTCTTCGCTGTAGCCGGCCTGCTTCATGAACAGCGCATTGAGAACCACCTTGTCCGCGGCCCAGAGCCCGCAGCCCAGGGCCATCATGAGAGCGGCGACCGCGAAAACCTTCTTTTCCATCGGGAACCTCCTATGGTCCGCGATCGGGCTTCGAGAGCTTTTCCCCGCCCCGTCTCGCGAACCATGGAAGTTTATCGGCCCGTTCCCGCGTCCCGTCGTCCATCCCGATCGGAAAGGACCAAAAATAACGAGTTTTCATGAATCCCCGATCGCGCGGCCGGTTCTCGGCCCCTTTACCTCAGCAGGAACATCTCCATCGGCCCCTTGCCTTTCACCTCGACCGGCTCCCGGCTCTCGAGGGGGATGCGGCCGCCGAGCCGCTCCATGGTCGCGCGCGAGACGTTGATGCGCATCGGAAGGGAAGCCGATTCCATGCGGCTCGCGACGTTGACCGTGTTGCCGAAGACGTCGAAGAGGTACTTGCTCGTGCCCACGATGCCGGACACCGCGTCTCCGGAGTGGATGCCGACCCGGATCTCCCAGGCGTGGCCGCCCGCGGCGTTCCGGGCGGCGAGCCAGGAGAGCATGTCCTGGGCGGCGCGCGCGAGGAGAAAGGCGTGGTCGGCCTCGGGGCGGGGGATGCCGGCGACGGCGAAGTAGGCGTCGCCTATCGTCTTGATCCGCTCGCAGCGCCAGCGCGCCACGATCCCGTCGAAGCCCGTGAAGACCTCGTTGAGCTCGGCGATCAGGTCCTTGGGGCTGAAGGCGGCGGCCTTGGCGGTGAAGCCGACGATGTCGGCGAAGAGGACGCTCGCCTCGGCGTGGTACTCGGGATCGCTGGAGCCCTTCTCTTTGAGCTCGTCGGCCACCGCCTCGGGGAGGATGTTGAGGAGGAGACGCTCGGACTTCGCGCGCTCGAGCTCCACGGCGCGCAGGGCCTGGCGCAGGCGGAGGTGGGTGGACACGCGGGCGACGACCTCCTCCTTCTGGAAGGGCTTCGAGACGTAGTCGACCGCGCCCGAGCGGAAGCCGCGCACCTTGTCCTCGATCTGGCCCAGGGCCGAGATGAAGATCACCGGGATGTCGGCGGTCGAGCTCTCGGCCTTGAGGGCGGCTATCGTCTCGTAGCCGTCCATGCCGGGCATCTTGATGTCGAGGAGGACGAGGTCGGGACGGGCCGCCTTCGCGATCTGGATCGCCCGCTCGCCCGAGCGCGCCTGGAGGGGGCGGAAGCCCTCCTCCTCCAGGGTGTCGGTGAGCACCTTGAGGTTCTCCTCGATGTCGTCGACGATGAGGATCCTCGAAGCCGATTCGATGACCATTCGCCTCTCCTCCCGCCTAGGCCGAAGCCCCGCGCAAGGAGGCGAGGATCGCCTCCAGCTCCGTCTCGTCGAAGCTGCCGGCCGCGCGCCTGAGCCGCGCCGCGAAGCCCGGCGCCCGCCCGCGGAGCTCGTCGGCGAGGGCGCGCGCGCCCGAGAAGTCGTTGATCGCCGCGAGGCCGGCGAGCCGCTCGATGCCCGCTCCGCCCAGGGCGCCGCGCGCCGCCTCGAGGTCCAGCTCGGTCGCCTCGGGCGCGGCCGCGTCGATGCTCCCCGAGTCGGGAGGGGCGGCCTCGTACTCCATCTCGACGTCGGTCTTCTCGCGGATCAGCTGGAAGAGGGCGGTCCGCTTGAAGGGCTTGGGCAGGAAGCCGTCGAAGCCCGCCTCCCGGATCCTCTCCTCGTCGTGCTTGAAGGCGCTGGCTGTGAGGGCGAAGATCCTCATGCCCTTCCCCTCGGGGCGGGACTTGAGGATGGCGACCGCCTCGTAGCCGTCCATCTCCGGCATCCTGATGTCCATGAAGACGATGGCGGGACGGTACTCGAGGGCGCGCTCGACCGCCTCCCTCCCGTTCTCGGCCTCGATGGTGGAGAAGCCCACCGCCTCGAGCATCTCCTTGAGCACGAGGCGGTTCGTGGCCTTGTCGTCGACGATGAGGACGGAGACCTCGCCGCCCTTCTTGACGGCGATCGGGACCTCCCGCGACCGGCTCTCCTCGGGCCGCTGGTCGGTCTCGGGCAGCTCGACGACGAAGCCGAAGCTCGAGCCCTTGCCGACCTGGCTCGCGATCTCGAGAGCGCCGCCCATCATCTCGATGAAGCGGCTGGAGATCGCCAATCCCAGCCCCGTGCCGCCCTCGTGGTCGGTGATCGAGGACTGGGTGAAGGGCTGGACGATCAGCTCGAGCTCGTCCTCGGGAATGCCCTTGCCCGAGTCGACGACGGCGAACCTGATGCCCGTCCCGTCGCGGCCCACGGTGATCCCCACGCCGCCCTCGCTCGTGAACTTGACGGCGTTGCCGACGAGGTTGATCATCACCTGCCTGAGCTTGCCGAGGTCGCCCTCGACCCAGGCCGGGAGCTCGCTCGTCGCCTCGGCGTAGAAGGAGAGGCCCTTCTTGGAGCAGCGGAGGGCGAACATCTCGCGCAGGTCCTCGATGAAGCGGGACAGGTCGAAGGCGACGACGTGGGACTCGATCTTCCCCGCCTCGATCTTGGAGATGTCGAGGATGTCGTTGATGAGGGCGAGGAGGTGCTCGCCCGAGCGCGAGATCGTCTCGACCTTCTCGAGCTGGCGGGGGCCCAGGGTCCTGTCGGCAGCGAGGAGCTGGGTGAAGCCGAGGACCGCGTTGAGCGGCGTCCGCAGCTCGTGGCTCATGTTGGCGAGGAACTCGCTCTTCATCCGGTTCGCGTTCTCGGCGGCAAGCTTGGCCTTCCGGAGGCTCTCCTCGATCTCCAGCTGGTGGAGGATGTCGCGGAGGATGACCGTGTAGACCCTGCCCTCGGGACCCTCGGTCCGCGAGGCGTGGGCCTCGAAGCGGAGCGAGCGGCCGTCGCGCGAGACGGCGGAATGGCGGAGGAAGTCTCCCTCTCCGCCCGGGCTCTGGAAGAGGGTCTCGGCGTCGGGGCAGGTCCCCTGGGGTATGCCGGGGAGCTCCATCAGCTCCTGGACGAGAGCGCCCTTGGCCTCTCGCGCGCCCACGCCGAAGTAGCGCTCGGCCGCGGGGTTGAACTCGAGGATCCTGCAGGCCGAGTCGTAGACGACGATCGGGTCGGCGGCGTTGGCGGTGATGCTGTCGAGCCTGCCCAACGAGGTCGCGAGCTCGGCCTCCTGCTTCCGGATGAGCTTGTTGATCACCGCGTAGACGCGGGAGAACTCGTCGTTCTGGACTATCTCGATCTCCCGCTTCTTGGCGCCGGCGTCGAGGGCGGCGAGCCTGCCCATGATCGTCTCGAGGGGTCGGGTCACCATCCACTTGATCTGCCAGAAGAGCTGGGCGACGAAGACGAAGAGGAGGCCCATCCGCAGGTAGAAGACGGAGAGGACGCCGCGGAGCAGCGAGGTTGGGGCCCCGATGGCAAAAGTCGGATCGGGGAGGCCGAGCCTACCGGGCTGGCCGGGAATCAGCGCGCCCAGGCGGAAGAAGGCTCCCGAGGAGGCGAAGACCTCGAAGACGGTGAAGAAGACCAGGGCCGTGATGATGAGGAAGATCTTCTTGTAGAGCGAGCTCCGCTTGAGGTCGGAACCCGGAGCGAGGTGGAGGGCGTGCACCCGGGCGTGGAAGAGGAGGTTGCCGAGGTTGATCGAAAGGGAGACGCCGACGAGGAAGCCCGTGGCGAGGGCTTCCATGAAGGAGAAGGCCTTGGGCGCGAAGAAGAAATGGGCCGCCGCGCTCTCCCTCGCGGCGGAGAGGAAGCCGAGGAGGAAGGCGGCTATGGAGGAGAATATGATGAAGCCGTCGAGGTGATCGAAGCGCCTGAGGGCGGCGGCGCAGCGGTCGATCCGGCCCTGGTCGGAGCAGGCGCGAGCCCGCTTGAGGCGGAACACGGGGCCGAGGTACAGGAAGATGGCCGCGTCGAGGAGGAGGACGCTGAGCCAGGCCCCCGCGACCGGCAGGCGCGCGCCGAACGTGCCGAGGGCGTTGCGCAGGGCCGAGTGAAGGTCGGGGCCGTTGAATTCGGTGAAGAAGACGAGGGCCATGGGAAAGACGAGGGTGAAGGGAAGGATCCTCCAGGCCGAGCCCGGGCGGCCCTCCTCGGGCGGTCTGCCGTGGTGCATATCGTAAGCAATATAGCGATAAATCCTGCCCGGAATAGCCCCCGCTCGCGGATTTTCGCCGCGGCGGCCCTCCCGGACGGGACCGGGCCTCCCGGTTAGGGCCGGTCCTGGCTAGAGCCCGGCCTTCAGACCCTCGCGAAAGAGCTCGAAGAAGCGATCGTTGTGCGCGGGAGTGCCGAAGGTGACGCGGAGACAGGTCGGCAGCCCGAAGGAGTGGGTCGGCCTGACGATGAGCCCCCGCCCGAGGAGGTAGTCGTACAGGGGCCTGGAGTCGCGTTTCAGGTCGACGAGGATGAAGTTGGCCTGGGTGGGCAGGTACTCCAGGCCGAGTCCTTCCAGCTCGGCGTAGAAGCGGAGCCGGCCCTGCCGCACGAGCTCCCTGCTCCGCTCGACGTGGGCGACGCTGCCCAGGGCGGCAATCCCCGCCTCGAGGGCGAGGGAGTTCACGTTGAAGGGATCCTTGACCTTGAGCATCGCGGCGACGATCTCGCGTTGGGCGACCGCCACGCCGAGCCGCAGCCCCGCCATCCCGTGGATCTTCGAGAAGGTGCGCAGGAGGATGAGCCTCCGGTCGCCTTCCCTTATGAGGGGCAGTACCTGGGGGAAGCCGGGGTCGTCGGCGAAGTCGGCGTAAGCCTCGTCCACGACGACGAGGACGGAGGGCGGGAGGCCCGCGAGGAACTCGGCGAGCTCGGGCCCGCGGACGAAGGTCCCCGTGGGGTTGTTGGGATTGCAGATGAAGACGGCCTTGGTCCTTTCGGTGACCGCCGCCCCCATCGCGACGAGGTCGTTGCCGAGCCCCGCCTCGCCCCTCACCGGAACGGGACGGGCATCGGCGAGGAGGCTCACCGACTCGTAGACGCTGAAGCTGGGGCGGGGCAGGACTACCTCGTCGCCAGGCGAGAAGAAGGTCTCGGCGAGGATGCGCAGCACGTCGTCGAGGCCGTTGCCGACGAGGAGGTTCGAAGCCTCGACCTGCAGCGAGGCCGCGAGGGCCTCCTTGAGGTAGAAGGCGTTGGCGTCGGGATATATCGCCGATTTTCCCGCCGCCAGCGCTATCGCGCGCCTCACCTCGTCAGAGGGGCCGAGGGGGTTCTCGTTCGAGGCCATCTTGATCGCCCCGCCGATCCCGAGCTCCCGCTCCAGCTCCTCGATCGGCTTGCCGGGGACGTATGTGGGGAGCTTGAGGACGGCCGGGCGGATGAGGTCCTGAATGTCCACGCGTGAACCCTCCATGGAGAACTGGAGCATAGCAAATCGCGGGATGTAGTGAAAGGGTGCGTTTTCGGTGAGACTTACCATGAAAATCAGCCTTGTCGTGACGGATTTTCATGGTAAAATACATAACATGATCAAGCGAGTCGCCCTGCTCGACAGGATCGCTACTGCTCTCGCGCGTAGCCGCGTCGTGCTGTTGGCCGGTCCTCGGCAATGCGGCAAGACGACCCTGGCACGAGAGCTCCTGAATCCGTCCTCCGTCAATTATTTCGATTTAGAGGATCCGGCGAGCGTAACGCGTCTCGATGAGCCCTTGACTGCCCTCGGATCCCTCGAAGGACTCGTCGTCATCGACGAGGTCCAGAGGCGACCCGAGCTCTTCCCTGTCTTGCGCGTCCTGGCCGATCGCAGCGAGCCCAAGGCGCGATTCCTGCTTTTGGGCAGCGCTTCGGGAGAGCTGCTCAGGCAGAGCTCGGAGAGCCTGGCGGGACGAATCGAACGCGTAATCATGGGTGGCTTCTCCCTCCAAGAGCTCGGGTCCGAGGCCGAACAGTCCCTTTGGCTGCGCGGCGGGCTCCCTCCCTCATATCTGGCCACGAGCGACGCCGATGGTTCCGCGTGGAGGAACGAATTCATCAATAGCCTATTGGAGCGCGATTTCCCGCAGTGGGGCGTGCGCGCCCCCGCGACGGCCATACGGCGCTTCTGGACCATGCTCGCGCACTATCACGGACAGATATGGAATGCCGCCGAGCTGGCCCGCGCCTTCGGCGCCAGCGAGTCCACCGCGCGACGCTATCTGGACCTCCTCTCCGATGCCTTCATGGTGCGGCAGCTCCAGCCGTATTTCGTCAATATGCGCAAACGGCAGGTCAAATCGCCCAAGGTCTATCTGCGCGATACCGGTCTCCTGCACCAATTCCTCGGGATCGCTACGATGAAGGAGCTCTTGACCCACCCCAAGGCGGGCGCCTCCTGGGAGGGCTTCGTCATCGAGCAGCTGCTGAAGACCGAGCCGCACGACGAGGCCTTCTTTTGGGCGACTCATCAGGGCGCGGAGATCGACCTCGTCCTTCGCCGAGGCGGCGAGCTCTTCGGCGTCGAATGCAAGCGAAGCGACGCGCCGCGCGCGACCGCCTCGATCTCAGCGGCGCTCCAGGATCTCGGCCTATCGCGGGTGGCGCTCGTCTACCCGGGCGAGAAGCGCTTCCCCGTCGCCGAGCGGGTCGAGGCGATCCCCCTGCGAGTCCTCGCCGAAGGACGTCCGATCTTCGGGATCGATT
>CAYNFM010000025.1:38284-42876 GCA_964396415.1 uncultured Treponemataceae bacterium
GAGGGCGATCAAGATTTTGAAATTGAAGCGCGCGAACGATACGCAGCCGGCCGTGCTCCCCCTTCAAAGATCACCGATTGTCGCCACCATCACCGCCTTGATCGTGTGCAGGCGGTTCTCGGCCTCGTCGAACACGACCGAATGGCGGCTGCGGAAGACCTCGTCGGAGACTTCCATCTCGGTCAATCCGTGCTTCTTCCGGATGTCGGCGCCCACCTCGGTCTCGAGGTCGTGGAAGGCCGGGAGGCAATGAAGGAAGATGCAGTCGGGGTTGCCGGTCTTGCGGACGAAGTCCATCGTGACCCGGTACTTCTCGAGCTGCCTTATGCGCTCCTCGAACTTGGCCTCCTCGCCCATGGAGACCCAGACGTCGGTGTAGAGGGCGTCGGCCCCCTCGAGGGCCTCGTCGGCGCGGGCGATGTCGAAGAAGGCGATCGAGCCGCCCGTCCCGGCGGCCACGGCCCTCATCTCGGCGCCGAGCGCCTCGTCGGGCCAGAGCTCCCTGGGCGCGAGGGCGACGAAGCGCATGCCCATCTTGGCCGAGGCGATCATGAGGGCGTTGCCCATATTGTTGCGCGCGTCGCCGCAGTAGACCAGCTTCACCTTATTCAGGCTCTTCGCGACATGCTCCTCGATCGTGAGGAGGTCGGCGAGGACCTGGGTGGGGTGGTCGGCGTCGGTGAGGCCATTCCACACCGGGACGCCAGAATGCCTGGCCAGGTCCTCGACGAGCTTCTGCGAGAAGCCCCGGTACTGGATGCCGTCGTACATGCGGCCGAGGACCTTGGCGGTGTCCTCCACCGATTCCTTCTTGCCCATCTGGCTGTTGGTGAGGAAGGTGGCGTTGCCCCCCTCGTCCCAGCAGGCGGTCTCGAAGGCGCAGCGCGTGCGCGTCGAGGCCTTGTCGAATATGAGGACGATGTTCTTGCGGAAGAGGAGGTTTCCCTTTACGCCCGAGCGCTTCTTGGCCTTGAGGTCTCGCGAGAGGTCGAGGAGGTAGCGGATTTCCTCGGTACTGTAGTCCTTGAGCGTGAGAAAGCTGCGTCCTTTGAGATTGACGGGCATGGTATCCTCCGTGAGCGATACTACACGCCCGCGCCGAAATGAGTCAATTCGAGGCCGATCCGCCGGGAACGAGGATGCGCAGCCTCGGATAAGCCGCTCGTACCCTTTCGGGATCTCGGGTGAGGAGGGGCAGCCCCGAGACTGCCGCGTGGGCGCCGATGATGAAGTCCGGGAGTGGGGCGGATTTGGTTCCGCCTCGCCGGCGATAGGCGAGAAAGGCCTTGCCCGCCAGGAAGAGAGCCTCGCGCGGAATGGGCGCCAAGACGAAGCCGGCGCCCCCGATCGCCTCGTCGAGGGCCTCGATCCTGGAGAAGCCGACGGATACTTCGGCGTAGACCATATCGTCGATAAGGAGCTCGCCCATCGCCGAGGCCTCGGCCAGGGCTCGGCGCGAACTCTCGCCCCAGATCGGCGCATCGGTGAAGAGGTCGAGCACCACGCTCGAATCGACGAGGGTCCCTCCCATCCTAGCCCCTGGTGAGGGCCAGGATCTCGTCGGTGCCGAGACCCAGATCCGCCCTGCCTTTATAGGCGGCCAGACGCTCGGCGACGGCCTCCACGTCGGTTTTCTTGGTCAGGTAGGCGCGCGTACCCTCGACGGTGAATTCTACCTCGGAGGCGTAGGAAAGGCCGAGCGCCTTGCGGACGGCCAAGGGAATCGTGACCTGCCCCTTTTCGGTCAGTCGCATGAGTATTACTCCTCGAGTAATACTATTACTTTCCACTCGAAAGTCAAGCGCCCGCGCTTCGACCAGGCTACACCTTGGGGTAGAGGAAGCGCTTGATCTTCTGGGTGGGAGTCTTCTCGAAGGGCTCGAGCTGGAGCTTCACGCTGCTGATCCGCGAGAAGGCCGCGAGGCGGACGTTGGTCTCCTTCCTGATCCGCTCGAGGAGGACGGCCAGGGCCTTCTCGGCGCCGTCGAGGCTAGCCCCCGCGTGCTGGGCCATCGATCCTATGGCCTTGCCCAGGCTCCCGACGAGGGTCTCGGGCTTAAGCTGCACGAGGGCCGTGAGCCCGGCGCCGTCGCCGTAAACCAGGGATTCCTGGACGAAGGGCGAGCTGTTGAGGACGGCCTCGACCTCCTCGGGATAGATATTCTCGCCCGAGGAGCCGAGTATCATCGTCTTGAGCCTGCCTCGCACCGCGACGCGGCCTTCAGTGTCCATGACGCCGAGATCGCCCGAGCGGAACCATCCGTCCCGTGTGAAGGCCGCGGCCGTCCGCTCCGGGTCCTTGTAATAGCCGGCCGTCACGTTCGGTCCCCGGATCTGTATCTCGCCCTCGCCGGTTCCCGGCCGGGGATCGGCAATGCGGATCTCCGAGCCGTGAATGGCCGGGCCTATCGAATCGACGCGGAAGCCGCGGGGTCCCGATCCGGCAGCCAGGGGGGCCGTCTCGGTGAGTCCGTAGCCCATGGCGCAGGGAAAGCGGATTCTATGGAGGAAGGCGGCCACGTCCTCGGCCAAGGGGGCCCCGCCTATCCCGAATATCCGCAGGCGGCCGCCGAAGCTCCGCTTGAGCCTCGCTCCGGCGATGCGCTCGAGGAGGGGACGGAAGGCGGGCCGGGCATAGAGGGGGATCTTCAGGAGAGCCGGCTCGACCGAGCCTCGATAGGCCTTCTCGATGATGAGGGGCACGGTGAGCATGATCGTGGGCCTGACGGCGGCGAGGGCGGGTAGGAGGGCGGAGCTCGAGGGAGGCCGGTCCAGGTAGCGGATCGAGGCGCCCTGCATCATGGGATAGAGGAAGCCCACGCTGAACTCGTAGGCGTGCGCCAGGGGAAGGATGGACAGGAGGCGGTCCCTCGTCCCGATGCGCATGATGAAGCGGATCGACCAGGCGTCGTGGACGACGTTGCGCTGGCTGAGCATGACGCCCTTGGGGCTGCCCGTAGTGCCCGAAGTGTAGACGATGGCCGCCAAATCCTCGCCTCCGACCTCGGGCAGGACGAGGCCCGCCGCCGCCCCGTCGACGGCTTTCGCGTCGGGAAGGCTGAAACCCGCGGGCGCCGAAATGGGGCTGAAATCCTCGAGGGCGACGAGGACCCGGCCTTCCGCGGCCTGTCCGGCCTTGTCGAGCTGGCGACGGGATACGAAGAGGACGCGGCTCTCGGAATGATCGAGGATGGCGGCGACCTGAGCGCCGGTGAAGTCCGGGAGAATGGGGACGAGGACACAGGCGGCCCGCGAAATCCCGAGGGAGGCGATGCCCCACTCGGGCCGGCTTTCGGCGAGTATCGCGACGCGATCGCCCGTCGCGGCGCCCAGGAGGGAAAGAAGGGCGGCTACGCGACGGGTCAGGGGCTCGAGCTCCTCGTAGCTTATCGGCCGACCTCCCGCCATGGCGAGGGCGGGCAGGCCCCTATAGCGAGACGAGCTCCTCTCGACGATCTCCGGTATCGTGAAGCGTTCCAATTCGTACACGCCGGCTCCCCGCGCTGGCCCGGACCGCCTCAGCGCCTAAGCCTCGTCGGATAGAGGAATCGCTTGATGCTCTGCTTGGGCGTCTTCTCGAAGGGCTCGTGCTGGATCTCGACACTGGCGAGACGCGAGAAGGCTGCGAGGCGGCAATTGGCCTCGCGCTTTATGCCGTCCATGATCTGGGCCGCCGCCCGCTCGAGGGCATCGAGGCTCTCGCCGGCCGCTTGGGCCGCGTGGCCCACGGCGGCGGCCAGGCTGGCCGCGGCCACCTCCGTTTCCTCGATTTCGTCCTTGATCCGGGACTTGAGGCTCTCGATGACCTCGGGCTTGAGATGTACGAGGGCGGTAAGGCCCTTCGCGTCGCCGTAGACCAGGGACTCGAGGACGTAGGGCGAGGAATTGAGGACGGCTTCTATTTCCTCGGGATAGATATTCTCGCCCGAGGAGCCGAGTATCATGGTCTTGAGCCGTCCCCGTACCGTGACGCGGCCATTGGCGTCCATCACGCCGAGGTCCCCCGTGCGGAACCAGCCGTCGGGGGAAAAGGCCTCGGCGCTGCGCTCCGGGTCCTTGTAGTAGCCGGGGAAGACGTTGGGCCCGCGGGCCTGGATCTCGCCCTCGCCCGTGTCGGGACGGGGATCGGCGATCCGCAGGCTCACCCCCGTCGCGGGCAGGCCCGTGGTATGCAAGCGCACTTCGCCGGGCCTGTTGCCGGCGAGGAGGGGAGCCGTCTCCGTGAGTCCGTAGCCGATCGAATAGAGGAAGCGCGCGTGGTGCAGGAAGGTCTCCACGTCCTCGGCTATCGGGGCCCCCCCGATGCCGAAGAAGCGTATCCTACCGCCGAATGTCTTCTTGAGCTTGAGGCCGGCCACCCATTCGAGGGCCGGGCGCAGGGCCGCGATCCTGTAGAGCGACAGCTTCTCGAGGGCGGGCTGGATGCTCGATCGGTAGATCTTCTCGATGACCAGGGGAACCGAGAGCATGATCGTGGGCCTGATGGCGGCGAGGGCGGGGAGGAGGGCGGTAGCCGAGGGCGGCCGGTCCAGGTAATAGACGGCCGAGCCGTGCATGATCGGGATGAGAAAGCCGATCGTGAACTCGTAGGC
>CAYNFM010000026.1:0-42104 GCA_964396415.1 uncultured Treponemataceae bacterium
GTTCCGCGTTTCGCTTGGAAACGCGTTCCGCGTTTCGCTTGGAAACGCGTTCCGCATCGCGCTCCACTCCCTGCGCCGTAGGGCCCGAAAGAGCGAGCACCTCGAGCCATGGCTCCGCGCCGCCTTCCAGTACGGAAAGCACCTCGCCGAGACGCTCCCCGCTCGCGCCGACCAAGGCAAGGCCGATGAGATCGTCTATATACCATTGATTGGGTCCGAGAGGGGCCGCCAAGGCGCGCGGTACGATTATATCCATACCCGTCAAGACACGAGCGTCTTCGGGGCACGCGTATCCTTCGAATGCCATGGTCAGGGAATCGGCATCGCCTTCGATCCGCACGACCTTGAGACTAAGCGCCGAAGGCTTTGCCGATTTTGGCTGATTGACGGCATTCGACGCAGGTAAGCGCTTACGGTTCGCGCCCTGGCCGCGAAGCTCGACTTGCTCGAGCCCGAAGAAATGCCCGCTTTCGCCGGAATAAGAATGGACCTTCAGGTCGCCTCGGATGCCTTTGGGCTGACCGATGCGACCGATCGAGACGAAGTCGCGATCCACGCCCTTAGTCGAGGATTTCAAGGACGACACGCTTTTCCGACGCGCCGGCCGAGGCGGAAAGGATCGTACGCATCGCCTTCGCGATGCGGCCGTGCTTTCCGATGACCTTGCCGATGTCTTCAGCGGCCACCCTGAGCTCCAGGATTGTGGACTTGTCGCCCTCTACGACCGCCACGGAAACCGAAGCGGGGTCGTCTACGAGGGATTTTGCGATATATTCGACGAGATCGCGTTCCACGACCCCTCCTTTTACTTTATCTGAATACCCTTCTTATTAAGGAGGCCTCGGACGGTGTCGGAAGGCAGAGCGCCCTTGGCGAGCCAGGCCTTGGCCTTGGCCTCGTCGATGATAATCTGCTTTTCGGCCTTCTCGATCGGGTGGTAGAGCCCTATTTCCTCGAGGCAGACGCCATCGCGGGATTGATGGGAATCCATGACTACGATGCGGTAGAAAGGCCTCATCTTGGTACCGAAGCGCTTGAGTCGGATCTTCACACTCATGATACTGTCCTCCAGAGTTCGTCGCTCTTCGATTGGGCCCACCCTTACGACATCCAACCCGGCGATCCTAAAGACAAACCGGAATGGCGATATCCCCGGACGGGGGGCCCGGAGCGGGGCGTTCAGAGGTTATACAATAAGGAAGGGGCTAGGGTCAATAACGACCATGGCATATACTGTTCCCTTCTATGAACCCGCCCTTCCCTATCGGATCCCTTTTCCTCGCGCCCATGGTGGGACTGTCGCACCGGGCTCTCCGCGAACTCATACTGGAGTTCGGCGGCCTGGACTTCGCCTATACGGAGATGGCGAGCGCCGGAGCGGCCGTTTCGGGTTCGCCCTACGAAGGATGCTACCTCGATTGCGGCCCGGCACCGGAGAAAGTGGTCTATCAGCTCTACGCCACGAAGCCCGAGCGTCTGCCCGAAGCCCTCTCCCGCCTGAGCGATCGGCCGGTCTTCGGCGCGGATATCAATTTCGGCTGCGCCGCTCCTCATATCACGAAGGTCGGCGGCGGGGCGGCGTGGATGCGCGAGCCAATGAAGGCCTTCGATCTCGTTCGATCGGCTCGCGCCGTCTGGAGCAAGGTCCTATCGGCCAAGATCCGGCTCGGTCCGGACGAGGACTACGAGAGACTCGCCGACTTCGTCGGGGGCCTTGCCGAGGCGGGCATCGATTACGTTGCCCTGCATCCGAGATTCGAAGGCCAGAAATTCAGGCGGCAGGGCCGATGGGACCTCGTGGCCCGCCTCGCCGCCGAAGGGCTTTTGCCCATCGTCGGCAACGGCGACATACGCCTTTGGAGCGATTATAAAAAACGGAGGGGAGAGGCGAGGCCGGCGGGCATCATGATCGGGAGGGAAGCGGCAAGGCGCCCCTGGATTTTTGCCCTTTTGAGAGCCAAGGAGGCGTCCGAGGGCTTTTCGATGGTCGTTGATCTTCGCGCGACGGCCTTCAGGATGCTCGAGCTTATCGAGACCCGGCTTATCGAGGAATTTCGGCTGACTAGAGCCCGGCGATTCTTTTTCTACTATGCCGACAATTTCAAGTTCGCCCATTATATGAAATGGAAACTCGTAAACAGTCCCAGCCTAGGCACGATGCGTAGCGAGCTCGACGCATATTTCGACGAACTGCCCGGCGATAGAATGGTGAGCTGTACGGAGTGAGCCGATCAAGACTCGGTCTGTTTGGCGCACTGAAATCGACTGGATAGAATATTAATTGCACAGCCTTACATCCGATGTTAATATGTAAAAATAGAAGGAACCAACATGGCCGACACCCTTCCCCAGATGTTCCTCGAGCGCGTGCGATCCTATCCGATGGTTCCGGCTCAGTATTCGAAAGACGAGGCTGGGGGATTCAAGACCAGGACGTACTCGGCCCTCCTTGCGGATATGAAGATATTCGCCGCCGGCCTACTCGAGCTCGGAGTGGCTCGGGGCGACCATATCGGCCTCATCTCCGACAATCGAAGGGAATGGCTCATAGCCGATCTCGCGATACTCGGTCTCGGCGCCGCTGACGTTCCCCGCGGCTGCGATGCTACCGAAGGGGAAATATCCTACATACTGGGCTTCAGCGAATGCCGGGTCGCCATCCTCGAGAACGAGAAGCAGCTCGCCAAGGTGGTCGCGCGCAGGGCGGAAATCCCCGGACTCGCGATGACCCTGCTGTTCGAGGATGCCTCTCCCGGGATCGCCGCGTCCGCGAAGGCCGCTGGACTCTCCGTTCGGACCTTCGCCGAGGTATGCGACCTTGGAGCCCCTCGAGCCGCCGCTCGACCGGCCGAATACGAGGAGGCCGTGCTAGCGGGTAGACGCGGCGAGCTCGCGACAATCATTTACACGTCGGGCACGACCGGCGAACCCAAGGGCGTCATGCTGAGCCATGGCAATTTCCTCCATCAAACCGACTTCCTCCCCTCGGTCCTGCATATCCTGCCGGGACATGTCTTCCTTTCCGTCCTCCCCGTATGGCATTCCTTCGAGCGCGTGGTCCAATACATCGTTCTCGCCTCCGGGGCCGGGATAGCCTACTCGAAGCCCATCGCCTCGGTAATGCTCGCCGACATGCGGGAAGTGAAGCCCCAATGGCTGACCTCGGTTCCGCGAATATGGGAATCGGTCAAGGACGGCGTCTATAGGACCCTAAAGAACCAAGGCGGAATCAAGAAGGCGCTTTTCGCCTTCTTCGTAGGCATCGGCGAGAGCTATGCGTATTTCCGCGAGCGCCTTCTAGGCCGGGTCGCGCAATTCCGGCCGCGCATCCGCTCTCTCGAAATCCTTTGGTCCATCGTTCCCTTCCTCCTCCTCCTGCCGCTGCGGGGTTTGGGGGGGCTGATAGCGTTCAAGACGATCAGGTCCAAGCTCGGCGGACGCTTCATCGCGGGCATATCGGGCGGAGGGGCCTTGCCCCCCGGCGTGGACCGATTTTTCAGCGCGATCGGGATCCTCATCCTGGAGGGTTACGGCCTCACCGAGACCGCGCCGGTCATCGGCGTACGCTACCAGGACTGGCCGGTGATGGGTACCGTCGGGCCTCCCATCCCCGGTACGGAGATCAAGATCGTCGACGAGCTCGGCGAGCGGCTCCCGCCCGGCTCGAAAGGCCTCATCATGGCCAGAGGTCCCTCGATCATGATGGGCTATTACAAGAGGCCCGACCTGACGAGGAAGGTCCTCGACGAGGATGGCTGGCTCGATACCGGGGACCTCGGGATGCAGACTTATAAGGGCGAGCTCAGGATAACGGGTAGGGCCAAGGACACTATCGTCCTCCGCGGCGGGGAAAACGTCGAGCCTTCGCCGATAGAGCTGAAGCTCGTCGAGAGCGAGTACATCAGACAGGCAGTCGTACTGGGCCAGGACCAGAAATACCTCGCTGCCCTCATCGTACCCGATGAGGCCGCGGTGACGGCATGGGCCGCGGAGAACGCCATCCTCATCGTCGATTACGAGAGCCTCCTGCAGCAGCCGGAAGTGGTGGAGCTCATCGATTTCGAAGTGAACGAGCTGGTGAGCGCGCGCAACGGCTTCAAGAGCTTCGAGCGCATCTTTCGCTTCATGCTTCTCCCCTCTCCCTTCGAGGTAGGAAGGGAGCTATCGGCCAAGCAGGAGATAAAGCGCTACGCCATCGCCCAGATTTACCCCAAGGAAGTGAAGAGACTCTTCGAATGACGAGTGGCCGCCTCGAGTCTCGATCTTATTTCTCTATCTCTATGTCGCCAGAGACCGACCTGACATGCAGGCGTCGGCCTCCCTCCCCGACCTTGAGGGCGCATCGCCGCGGTCCCGTGGTGATCGGTTGCTCGCTACCCGGGGCATCGAGCTGGCCGGACAGAGTCTCCGCGCGGAGCTCCAGGTCGGAGCCCGCCAGGGCGAGGCTCACGTCCCCGGTCGTCGTGCTGATCTCGCCGCCCGCGAAGCGGCCCTGGACCTCGAGCTCGACGTCGCCGCTCCCTCCCGCCACCCTGAGCCTCCCGCCCGGACGGAGGACGGCGATGTCGCCCGAAGCGCTGACGACGACTACGTTGCCGCCCGAAGCCTCCACGGTGACGTCGCCCGACTGGGTCTCGGCGTGTATCGAATCCGATATCTCCCGACAGTGGAGGGTTCCCGACACCAGCTTGGCGCTCACTCTGAAGGCTTTTTCCACCTCGACTCCGCCCGCGGACGAGGATGCCTCGACTATCGTACCGCCGGAGACGAGGATGTCCCCCGTCTCGGTGGCGGCAAGAAGATCGACGGCGAGGCCCCGGATCTCGATGGAGCCCGATCCGGCGTGAGCCTCGATATCGCGAAAGACGGCCGGCACATGGATGCGCGCGACGGTCGCGACTACCTGGTCATGGGGCTCGTCGGCGACTACCAGGATGCCTTCGCTGCGACGGATCGACGGTTTCCATCCGGGGAGCCGGCTCGGACTGCCCCGCAGCTCGAGCTCAATCCCGACTTTCCCATCCTCGGAGGGAAGGACGATGAGGTCTCCCTTGGGGAAACGGAGGACGAGCCTTTCCGCGAGCCCCGGATCGAGCGCATCGCTATAGTAACCCGGCTCGATCGCGTTCTCGTCCCTGCTCATGATGATCTCCCTCCCCATTCATCGCGCGCGATCGGCGATGAGACGGTCGACTAGTATATCATGGAGTTACCGCCAAGGCGAGTCGCTTTTCACGGGATAGATGCTCGATGCGCGAAGCTTATCTGGGGGTAATCACATAGCTTGCCATAGCCTCGGCCTTTTCCTCGATGCCGGTGGCGTTCACGGCGATACCTCGCGTCATCGCGCCGCGAAGGTCCCTGCCCAGCAACGCGAAGACCTCCCCCCCGGCTGAAGCCGTCTCGTCGGCCGAAAAAGGCTGCGTCGAGGCGATGACTTTTATGAACTCAGTGCCGAATGGAGGAGTCATATCGAAGGAAAAAGCGTCGTTCGGGCCGGGGATGCTCATTACGGAGCCCGGATCGATACGCCTTCCGGCGGTATAGGCGTTCGGCCAGATCAGCCGTACCATGCCCTTGGCGTCTACATGATAGACTTTGAGCCATGCCTTTTTATTGACGGTGACGAGGACGACCATCTTCTCCCCTTCCCGATAGACGGCCCCGGCGCCCCGCTCCGTGCTAACCGATACTTTGAGCTCGCCCCTTCCCGAATCCGTCGCAAGACTGTCGATGCTCGATGCCGTGACGGACGCGGCGGCGCTCGGATCGACCGCGGCGTCCGAAGGAATGGCCGATTTCGGTATACTTACGTCGAGGGTGCCTATGAGCACGCCGTCGGAGAGGCCCGTGAGCTCGAGCCGGGCCCTAACCTCCGGCCCCTCGTCGTAATAGCGGCCGGAAAGGAGGGCGTCGACGCTGTTGTTCCTGAAGAAGTCGCCATAGATTGCGCGAAAAGCGGGGTCCATCGCCGATGCCACGGATTTGTTGAAGAGTCTGAGGCGCGTGCACCGAGTCATCGCCGACTTGAGGCCGTCCTCGAGGAAGCGCGAGAAGGGGCTTGGCAAGGCGGTATCGGCATAAGTGAAGGTGCCGAAGGCGGTGAGGAGGCTCGGCTGCCACGCGTTGGCCGAGAGCCTGTCCAGACTTGCCGGGAGCTGGGCATCCCAGCTTTGGGCCGCGGATGATCCCATCAGGGCGGAGAGCATCGCGATCGCGAAATAAGGACCCCTTCTATTCATTATTTCACTCCGATCCAAATATTGGGTAGTATACAACAAATGTACGGAGGAATCATGGTACATAGTTTCGAGGGCGAGAGGCCCGATATCTCGAGGGCCGGCTTCATCGCCTGGAACGCCGAAGTGTCCGGCCGGGTATCCCTCGGCGAGGGCGCGTCGGTGTGGTACGGCGCCGTGCTTCGCGGGGACATAGCGGCTATCAGCGTCGGCGCGGGAAGCAACGTGCAGGATGGGGCCGTCCTCCATGTCGACGACCGGACTCCCTGCGTCGTCGGCGAATACGTGACCATCGGGCACAGGGCGGTGGTCCACGCCTGCGAGGTGGGAGACCGCTGCCTCATCGGGATGGGCGCGGTCATACTGAACGGCGCGGTCATCGGCCAGGACTGCATCGTGGGAGCGAGCGCCCTCGTGACCCAGGGTAAGTCCTTTCCGCCGCGCTCGATGATACTGGGCAGCCCGGCCAAGGTCGTCCGCACCCTCACCGACGAAGAGGTCGCCGGGTTGCGTCCTCATGCGGAAGCTTACGTCGATCTGGCCCGCCGCACCGCATCGGGCTGTCGCGAGATGTAGGAATTAAAGGAGCCTTCGGCGCCCTCCGATATTCAAGCGAGGAGGATGCGCATGAAACAATTCGCCATCAAATCGGAGGGCCCGGACCCCTCCTTGCTGGAACTCATAAACGAGACCGAGGGAGGATATTTCGTCCGCATCGTCCACCGCCACGTGGATTGGGATGACGTGAAGGAAGACTTCCTTCCACGCGAGCTCTTCGAAACCTGCGTCCGCACGGGCTATATCGCCGAGCTGTCGGCCTGAGGCCCGACGACGGGACCTGCGGCGGGCCTCAGGCTACACCGACGCCGGGGGCGGGGACGAAGGCTCTCCCGTGGCGACGGCGATCCGGTTGTGCGCCCTCGCCGCCGCCCGCGTGGATGCCTCGACGCGCCAGGCGAGGGTCTCCGTCGCGAGCCGCTTCGTGGCGCGGCCCAAGGCCTTCTCGGCGCGCTCGCGGTCTATCTCCTCGGGCCATTCGGCGGCGTCGACGAACAGGTCGACCTTGCCGGCCTTCACCCTCGCGAAGCCCTCGGTAACCGCGGCGGTCCGAGCCTTGCCGCCGACAACCAGCCTGAGCTGGCCTATCCGAACGGGCGCGACGAGGCTCTCGTGGTTCGCGAGCACCTCCACCTGGCCGTCGTGCGTCACGAAGGTGACGGATTCCGCCTTGCCGCTATAGAAGCGCCGGTAAGGCGTCAATATCTCGCAATTGAATTCCGGCATGGCTCATTCCCTATAGGTTCTTGGCGCGCTCGCGGACTTCCTCGATCGTGCCGGCCATGAAGAAGGCCTGCTCGGGGATCTCGTCGCACTTTCCCTCCGCGATTTCCTTGAAGCCCTTGATCGTGTCGGCCAGGGCGACGTATCGGCCCGGGAGGCCGGTAAACTGCTCGGCGACGTGGAAGGGCTGGGAGAAGAAGCGCTCGATCTTGCGGGCGCGATAGACGGTGAGCTTGTCCTCGGCGCCGAGCTCGTCCATCCCCAGGATCGCTATGATGTCCATGAGCTCCTGATAGCGCTGGAGGATCTCCTGTACCCTCGTGGCGACGGAGTAGTGCTCCTCGCCGACGACGCGAGGGTCGAGGATGCGCGAGGACGAGGCGAGGGGGTCCACCGCGGGGTAGATGCCTTTCTCGACGATGCGTCTCGAAAGGACCGTCGTCGCGTCGAGGTGGGTGAAGGTGGTCGCGGGCGCGGGATCGGTGAGGTCGTCGGCCGGAACGTAGACGGCCTGGACCGAGGTGATGGAGCCCTTCTTCGTCGACGTTATGCGCTCCTCGAGGGCGCCGATCTCGTTCGCGAGCGTAGGCTGATAGCCTACCGCGCTCGGTATGCGTCCGAGGAGGGCGGACACCTCGCTGCCCGCCTGCACGAAGCGGAAAATGTTGTCGATGAAGAGAAGGACGTCCTGGCCGAGGGTATCGCGGAAATGCTCGGCCATCGTGAGGCCCGAGAGGGCGACGCGCATGCGCGCTCCCGGCGGCTCGTTCATCTGGCCGAAGACCAAGGCGGTGTTCTTGATGACGCCCGACTCGTTCATGTCCGTCCAGAGGTCGTTGCCCTCGCGGCTCCGCTCGCCGACGCCGGCGAACACCGAATAGCCCGAGTGCTCCGTGGCGATGTTGCGGATGAGCTCCATGATGATGACGGTCTTGCCCACTCCCGCGCCGCCGAAGAGGCCGATCTTGCCTCCCTTGGCGTAGGGCGCGATGAGGTCGATGACCTTGAGGCCCGTCTCGAGGATCTCGGCGCTCGGGTTCTGGTCCTCGAGGGCCGGGGCGTCGCGGTGTATGGGCGAGCGAGCCGCGATGACGGCCGGACCGCCGTCGATGGGCCTGCCAGCCAGATCGAACATGCGACCGAGAACTTCCTTTCCGACGGGCACCGAGATGGGCGCGCCGGTGCCGCGCGCGACCAAGCCGCGCGAGAGGCCCTCGGTGGCCTCCATGGCGACGCAGCGGGTCACTCCGTCGCCCGTGTGCAGGAGGCACTCGGTCAGGACCTTGGTCCCGTCCTTGCGCTCGATCTCGACGGCATCGAGTATCGACGGCAGGGATCCTCCCTCGAACTTCAGGTCGAGGATGGGTCCCGTCACTCGCGCTACCGTTCCAATGCATTCGCCCATTTCCATCATTCCTTTCCGGTACGCGCCTTAATCTTCCAGGGCGGCGGCGCCGGCTACTATCTCGGAAACCTCGCTCGTTATCGCGGCCTGGCGAGCGCGGTTATAATGCAGGAGCAGGCGGCCGAGCATCTCGTCGGCGTTCTTGGTCGCCGCATCCATGGCGGTCATGCGCGCCGCCTGCTCGCTCGCGAAGGCGGAGACGAGGGATCCGTAAACGATCCCCTTCAGGTATTGCGGTACGAGGGCGTCGAAGAGACCCTCCTCGCTCGGCTCGTAACGGTAGGTCTCGTGGTCGACGGGAGTCCGCGAGGGCCCCGCGATATCCTCCACTTCGAGCGGGAGGAGGGTCTCCATGGCCGGCTCGAGCCTCACGATCGAACGCATTCGCGTATATACGACGTGGAACTCATCTATCTTGCCCTCGAGGAACTGGCTGGCCGCGAAAGCGGCGACCTCCTTGGCCTCATAGACCGTCGGCTCCTTGGTGGAGACCGCGAAGTCCTCGACGAGCACGTAGTCCTTTTCGATGAAATAGCGCTTGCCCACGTTGCCGATCGGCATGAGCATCGAGCCGGCGGGACAGGATTCCTCGACGAAGCGGATGATCGAGTGGTTGTACCCGCCCGCGAGCCCCTTGTCGGCGGTGATCACCAGGGTGGCGATCTTCCGCTCGGCTTTGCCTTCGCGATGGTCGAACCACTTCTGCCCGCTCTCCTCGGAGTGGCCGATGATGTCGCGCATCGCTTCCGATATCCCGTCGAAGTAGGGAAGCGTATCCTCGAGCCTGCGCCTCGCCTTGCGGAGCTTGGACGTCGAGATCAGCTTCATCGCGCCCGTGACCTGCCTGGTCTGGCGGACGCTCTTCATTCGGTTGCGGATATCGCGCATCGTCTCCATGGCTAATCGGCCTTCCTATGGCTGCGATACTCGTCGAGGGCCGCGCGCAATTCCGCGTCGGATTCGGGCGACAGCTCTCCCTTGGCCTGGAGGGTCTCGAGGAGGGCCTTATGCTTGTAGCCCATGTACTTGATCGCCTGCTCCAGGAAGGATCGCACTTCCTCGACCTTCACTTCCGAAAGGTAGCCGTTGACGGCGGCGAATAGGACCACGATCTCGCTGGAAAGGGCCATCGGCGCGTATTGCGATTGCTTGAGGACCTCTACAAGCCTCTTGCCATGGGCCAACTGGTCCTGGGTCGCCTTGTCGAGGTCCGAGCCGAACTGGGCGAAGACCGCGAGCTCGCGATATTGGGCCAGGTCGAGGCGTATGCGGCCCGCTATCTTGCGCACCGCCTTGGATTGGGCGGCGCCTCCGACGCGCGATACCGATAGGCCTACGTCCACCGCGGGGCGGACGCCGGAGAAGAAGAGCTCGGAGAGGAGGAATATCTGCCCATCGGTGATCGAGATGACGTTAGTCGGAATGTATGCCGAGATATCGCCGCCCTGGGTCTCCACGATCGGGAGGGCGGTGATCGAGCCGCCGCCCTTCTCGGGCGATAGGCGCGCCGCCCGCTCCAAGAGCCGCGAATGGAGGTAGAACACGTCGCCCGGGTAGGCCTCGCGTCCCGGCGGCCTGCGCAGGAGGAGGGACAGGGCGCGATAGGCGACCGCGTGCTTCGACAGATCGTCGTATACGACCAGGACGTCCTTGCCTTCATCCATGAAGTATTCGGCGATGGCGCAGGCCGAATAGGGGGCCAGGTATTGGAGCGCGGCGGTGGTCTTGGCCGTGGCGGCGACGATGATCGTATATTCGAGCGCGCCGTAGCGGCGCAGAGTCTCGACGACTTGCGCGGTCGTCGAAGCCTTCTGGCCTATGGACGCATAGATGCAGATGACGTTCTGACCCTTTTGATTGATGATCGTGTCGATCGCGAGGGCGGTCTTGCCCGTCTGCCGATCGCCTATGATGAGCTCGCGCTGCCCCCTACCTATCGGGATCATCGCGTCCAAGGCGAGAATGCCGGTCTGCAGAGGCACGCCGACTCCCTTGCGATCGATGACCGAAGGCGCGCGGCGCTCGACGAGCATGGAGCGCTTCGCTTCCACCGGGCCCGAGCCGTCTATCGGCGCGCCGAGGGGATCGACCACGCGGCCGAACAAGGCGGGACCGGCCGGCACCTCGACGACGCGACCGGTACGGCGTACCGTCTCGCCCTCGCGGACCTTGTCTTGATCGGAGAAGAGGATACAGCCCACGTCGTCCTCGTCGAGATTGAGGGCCATTCCCACGCCCCCCGATTCGAACTCGACGAGCTCGCCGTAGGAGCAGGAATCGAGCCCATAGACGCGAGCGATCCCGTCTCCTGCCTGGACGACGGTCCCCACCTCTTCCCTGTCGAGGCGATCTTCGAACGCCCCGAGGCGCTCACGCAGGATACCGGTGACTTCATCGGGTCGAAACGGCATATTTCATCCTTCCCCTAGCGCTGAGCCGCCGTAAGCCTCGGACCTGCCGGAAGGCTTCCCGAGCGGCCGCGCGAGCTCGCGCCTAAGCCGCTCGAGGCGGCCGGCGATAGAGTAATCGATGCGAAGCGAGCCCGCCCTGAGGCGATAGCCCGCGATGAGCGAGGGGTTGACGCGAACCGTCGCCCGAGTAGTCTTGGCCCCGGCGTAGATGGTCCAAGCTTCCGATACCCGCCGCAAGACCTCGCCGGCTACCTCGCGGGCCGCCTCGACGTCGAGTCTGGCGATGCCCTCGTCGGCGTCGCGCAGCTCGCCATAGGAGCGGGCGATCTCGGGCAAAAGCGCGATGCGCCCTTTGTCGACGACGAGGGAGCAGAAGCGCTTGAAGACGGCCGAGCCCGCCGGGCCGCAGGCGGCGGCGATGACCTCGGCCTTCGTCTCTTTAGGGACCGAAGGATCGGACAGGAAGTTGCGGATGCGCTCGTCGTCCCCGATCGACGAGCCGAGGCCCGCGAGGGCGTCGCCGCATGCGGCCCGGCCTTCGGGCCCGGACGCGGCGAGGAAGAGGGCCTTCGCCCAAGCGCGGCGCCTATCGGGCACGTGCGGCCTCCAGCTCCCGGACGAGGTGCTCGGCCGCCCTGACGTCCTCGGCCTCGGCCGCGCGACCGACGAGGCGGCCCGCGACTTCCGCGGCCAGGGCGGCGATATCGCCGGCCAGCTCTTGCCGCGCCTTCTCGCGCTCGCGCTCGGCGGCTTCCTCGCCGCGGCGCCTGGCCTCGGCGGCCTCGGCGTTCGCCTTGTCCAGCAGGGCCTTGACCTCTTCCCGCGCGCGATCCTCGCCTTCCTTGACCAGGCGCTCGGCCTCCGCGTCGGCGTTCGCCATGAGCCCTTCGTAGCGGGTGGCCAATTCCTCGGCCTGGCCTTTCTTGACCGCCGCGTCGGTGAGGGCGTCTTTTATCTTCTTCGCCCGAGTTTCCATGAAATTCGTCACGGGTTTGAAGAGGAGCTTCCTCAGCACGAGGAAAAGCACCAAGAGGTTGACGATGGTTATGAAGAAGGTGACCGTAAAGTTGAGCACGACCTGACTCCCTTGACTTCTCCTACTTGAATATAAGGAGGAGGGCGACGACGAGGCCGTAAATGGCCGTGGCCTCGGCGAGCGCGATACCGAGCAGGAAGGCGCCCTGTATCTTGCCCGAAGCCTCGGGCTGCCTCGCGATGGCCTCCGAGGTCTTGCCGGTGGCGAGGCCAATGCCGAAGCCGGCGCCGAGGCCCGTGAGGACCGCGACTCCGGCCCCGATCAAAGCAGCAGATTGAACGTCCATGATTCCTCCTATTCGATTGCCTCGGCGATATAGATCGTCGAGAGAAACGCGAAGACGACCGCCTGTATGAGGCCGTCGAAAAGGTCGAAGTAGAGCCCCGCGACGGGCGGAAAGATGACGGGAGCGACCGCCTCGATGAGCTGCATGATGATGTAGGCGCCCAGGATGTTGCCGAAGAGCCGGAGACAGAGGGATAGCGGCTTGATCGCGTATTCGAGCAGATTGAAAGGCAACATGATCGGCGACGGCTGCACCAGGCTCTTGAGCCAGCCGAGAGGGCGCTTGTAGATCAGGCCCGCGAAGAAGACAGTCACTATCACGGTGATCGCGAAGGCGGCCGTGACGTTGATGTCCCGCGTGAGGGGCTTGATGACGAAGGCGGGCTCGAAGCCGAAGCCTCCGATCGGCGTGAGCATGGGCGCGAGGTTGGCCGCGATGAGGAATATGAAGATCGTTCCGAGGAAGGCGGCGAAGTCCTTGCCGTGGTGCCCGGCATTCTCCTTGACGAAATCGTTGATGAATCCGATGAAGGCCTCGAGGAGGAGCTGAGGTTTCTTGGGCGTCTCGCGGAAACGCCGCGTGAGGAGGTACGAGGCCAGGATGAGCACGGCCATCACGATCCAGGTCGAGACGACCGTGTCCGATATCGGGATTGACAGGTTGAAAATGTGTAAGGTGAAGACCGTCTTTATGCTGATGCCTTGAGTGATCCTCTCGCTTATCGACATGGCGTGCTCGGGGGCGCTCATCGTTTGGCTCCGAGACCGTCGGCCCGCCCGGAGGACAGGGCGACGATGCCCGAGCCCAAGGCCAGCGCGGACATCCCGAGGGGACCGACGAACGAGGCGGCGACGGCCCATGGCAGGGATGGCTTCGAGCGCAACGCGACCGCCGCCATCGCCGCGACCAGGGCGGCGAGCCCGAAGATCCAAGCCGACGCCGCGAGGGCGCGGAGCCCGGCCCTGGAGGAATGGCCCATCATCGATGCGAAGCACGCGATGGCTGCGTAGCGTCCAAGAGCCAGGACCCCGACGACCCCTGCCGCGAACGCCGCGGTCCTCGAGGCGAAAAGTGCGGCAAGGCACACCGCCGCCTGAAGAAGGGCGACTACCAGGAGGCGACGAAGGGATAAGGCATCCATAATCGGCTCTCTATCGATCCTTGAAAAAGAAATCATCGGGAAAGTACCTGTTTAACGTTTCGTCGTCAAGGCTCTGCTCGCATTGCATACGCTTGAAGGTATCTTCCAGATAGCCCTTAGTGAGGTAATAGGAGCCGAGGAAGAAGAAGTCCCCTACCTGATCGAGCGCTTCCATGAGGGCGTAGATGCGATGCGCTCCCTCGAGTTCCTCGCCTTCGATGACGTGCTCGGTCACCGATTTTCGCCCGAGGTTGAGCGAGAAGGTGAGCTCGGACAGGGGGATGCCTTGGGCGCAGTATTCCTTGCCCATCATTACGAAGAAGGCGCCTATCTCGTTCTTGTCGGCGCTCTTGTCGAACCAGCGGCCGAGCTTGCCTATGATTTCCCCATAGACGGAAAGCAGTTCCGCATCCGACACGGCGTTGAGGGCCGAGACGTTCTCGGCCTTTCGGAGCTTGGCGAGCCAGCGTCTCCCGACGCCGGGAGCGGCCCCGACGAGAATGTCGTCCAGAGATTTGAGCAGCATATCGGCTCCTACTTTGCGGCCTCAGCCTCGACTCGACCGAGGAGGACGAGCGCCTCTTCGACGGTGGCCTTTCGCTGGGTCGTCCCCGGTATCTCGGCGAGACCGTCCCCCGGCTGAGGGCCGTACTCGCCGAACTGCGCGTGATTGCCGCCTGCGATCTCGATATAGCGGCTACCCGAAGGCAAGCGTCCTCGCGCCGCGACTATCTTCGCGGGAGCTGCCAACGCATCGCATGAGGCACCTACAGTAACGACGGGAAGGGATTTAGTCGAGAGGTCGGCATTACCGTCGGGATAGGACGCGAGGAGCAGGAGACCGGCGACGGGCAGGGCCCCCTTCTTCGCCGCCGCGTTGCGGGCCACGAAATCCGCGGCGACTCGCCCTCCGAGCGAATGGCCCGCCATGACCCAGCGCACCACGCCGGGGTTCTCCGCCGCCGCCAGGACGGCTATAGACGGATCGAGGGTGGCGAAATTGAGCGGCATGGAGGCGAGGACCGTAGCGAAGCCGGCCTGCGCGCACGCGCGCCCGAGATATGCGTAGGCCTCGGGCGGGACGCGCGCGCCGCAATAGAAGACCATGCCCGAGGCTTTGGCGGCGCTCGCCGGCAGGAAGAGGATCCCGGCCTTTCCCCTCTCGACGCGGACGAAGGAATCGGAACGAAGGAGACTCGTGTCCTCGAGCGCAGGAAGGGGCTTAAAATAAAGGGCCGCGATAATGGCGCCCGCCCCGAGCAAAGTCGCGGCAAAGACGGGACTGGGGCGGCGTTTCGCTCTCATTTTCGATATTCAGACTAAAGCAAGGGAGGAATCGTGTCAAATACCGTGGAGCCAAGCGCGTAGCGGGCTTATGGCGAATGCGAACACTTCCCCGTCGGCTTCCTTTTCGATACAATCGCTCCATAATTTCATTAAAGGCATGATGCTTTCGCGAGAGAGACAAGGAGACGGATGATGCCCGAGCATAAGGATTGGAAGCGGCGATTGGAAGACAAGGCGGCCAGGAAGGCGCTCGCCGAGCTTTACGGCGGCGCCGGCGAGGGCCAGGCGAAACGGTACATCGGCCTCGCCGAGCTCGCGGCCCGAGACCATGCCGGAGAGCCGGGGCCCGAGCTCAGATTCTATTCCGCACCGGGCAGGACGGAGCTCGGCGGGAACCATACCGACCACAACCGCGGACGAGTGCTGTGCGCGGCCGTCGGCCTCGATGCCGTCGCCTGCGTCGCGCCTTCGACCGACAAGATCGTCAGGTTAGTCTCGGCCGGCTACTCCGATCCCATCATCGTCGACCTCTCTTCCCTGGAACCCGTCTCGGCGGAGCGAGGTTCGACGGCCGCCCTCGTGCGCGGCGTCGCGAAGGCGCTGGCGACGGCCGGAGCGAAGCTTAGAGGCTTCAAGGGAAGGATCGACTCGGAGGTCCTTCCGGGATCCGGCCTATCCAGCTCGGCGGCCTTGGAGGTCCTGCTCGGCACGATAATGGCCGACCTCGCCGGCCTTCCTGTCCCGCCGCTGGAAATAGCCAAGATCGGACAATTCGCCGAGAACGAGTATTTCGGCAAGCCCTGCGGCCTCATGGATCAGACGGCGAGCGCGGTGGGCGGCATCGTGGCGATTGACTTCGCCGAGCCGACGGCTCCCAAGGTCAAGCGCATCAAGTACGACTTCGCGGAGGAGGGCTACGAGCTCATCGTCGTGAACACGGGCGGCAGCCATGCCGACCTGACCTCGGATTACGCGGCGGTCCCGTCGGAGATGAGGGCGGTAGCCCTGTCCTGCGGTGCCCACTACCTGAGGGAGGTCCGCCTCTCCGAGCTTGTCGCCCGCGGGCCCGAGATACGGAAAGACTGCGGGGATCGCGCCTTCCTCCGCGCCCTCCATTTCGCCGCCGATAACGAGCGCGTAGTCGAGATGACGAAGGCTCTCGAGGGCGACGACTTCGGCGCCTACCTGAAGCTGGTGAAGAAATCGGGCCGTTCGTCCTGGCAGCTTTTGCAGAACGTCTACGCGCCGTCCTCGCCGTCCGAGCAGGGAGTCTCCGTGGCCCTCGCCCTGAGCGAGGGTTACCTCGGCCGTAAGGGGGCCTGGCGCGTCCATGGCGGCGGCTTCGCCGGCACGATCCAGGCCTACGTGCCCAGGAAGCTTTCCGACGGATACGCGGGACTCATGACGCGCTATTTCGGTTCCGGCTCGGTCATCCCGATCTCGGTTCGCGACAAAGGCGCCCTCAGGGTATTCGAATAGCCGGTCCGAGAAGGGAAGGAACGATGGCCGAGGGGAGGCGGGAATTCGGGAAGCGTCTCGGCGGTTCCGCCCTGATCGGTATAGGCTTCTTCACCATGGGTCTGATGGATCCGCTTTACGATAATTTCGTGCCGCTTTTCCTCGAGAAGTGCATCGGCTCGATGGGCGTTCGCAGCGTTATAATGACCATCGATAACGTCTTCGCCGGGGAATCCTCGTCGATCCTCTCCCCTCCGGTGACCGGTCTCTCCGCGGATCTCTTCGGCATACGTTCGATCTTCCTGATCGCCGCGGCCTTCATGCTCGCGGCCAACCTAGTGATGGGCTTTGTCAAGCGAGGCGGAGGCTTAGCATGGACGCAATAGAACGTTCGATCAAGCTGCTACTCGAGTCTTACGAGCGCGAGGGAGGAGTCAACCATGCGAGCGGCCCCAACCTCCCGAGCAGGGAAGCCGTGGTCCGCGCCCTCGCCGACCTGCAGACCCTCGTGTTCCCGGGTTTCCGCGAAGACGAGGGCATAGACGATACGAACATCGACAACGTCGCCGGAGAGCTCGCGCATCGAGCCGCGAAAGTCCTAGTCCGCGAAGCGACGAGGAGCCTCGAGTATAAATATCGCGTGCGCGGGGCGAACGGTTGTCCGGCAGCATGCCACATCGAGGCGCGCGACCTCGTCTCGGATTTCTTCGAGGCCTTGCCCGGAATCCGCGCAATCGTCATGGAGGACGTCGAAGCCGCTTTCAGGGGCGACCCGGCCGCCAAGACCGTCGAGGAGGTGATCCTCGCCTATCCCGGCCTCGAGGCCGTAGTGGTTCATCGCATCGCCTATTTCTTCTGGGAGGCAGACCTGCCGCTCATCCCTCGGATGATGAGCGAGCACGTGCATAGCAAGACGGGCATAGACATCCATCCCGGGGCCACGATCGGCAAGCGATTCTTCATCGACCACGGCACCGGCGTCGTCGTCGGCGAGACTGCGATAATCGGCGACGACGTCAAGCTGTACCAAGGCGTCACTCTCGGCGCCTTATCGGTGCGGAAAGGCGAGAGCGAGAAGAAGCGCCACCCCACGATAGAGGACGAGGTCACGATCTATTCGGGCGCCACGATTCTCGGAGGCTCCACCATAGTGGGGAAGGGCTCCGTCATCGGAGGCAATGTGTGGCTCACGCGCTCCGTGCCTCCGTACTCGCGGGTATACCTGCCCGAAGGCGATCATCTGGCGCGGATCGAGCTGCAGTTCCTGGACAAGGGGGCCTGCATTTAAGGATCGCCCGTCCCCGCCTATTTGCAAAAAGCCTCGAAGGCTGTAAAATACGCGTCGAAAATCTCGCATGGAGGCCCTTGATGAAATCGCAGGATAAGCAGAAGAACGAGGAGAAAAAGAAGCCTCAGAAGACATTGAAGGAAAAGCGAGCCGAGAAGAAAGCCAAGAAGGACACGAAGTCTTCCGAAGTATAGGTCGGCCCCTAGAACAAGACGACCGGCCCTTCCAGATCGTTCTTCCGCAGGTCGACGAGATAGCGCTTCTCTTCCTTCTCCACGATAGTGGCGTGGGAGGCGGTCAGCCGCTCTAAAAGCACCTTTCCCGTCCGCGCGAAGAAGAATATCTTCCTCGCTTCCCTGCCTCCGACGTCGGAGGCGAGGAGGGGTATCTCTTCCTTCATCAGGTATTCGAATGCGAAATCGATGTTCCCGGACGGGATCTTGGAAAGGCCGCCGTTCGCGAAGGCGAGTACGGTCCCGCCGCCGAAAACCTTTGCCTTAAGCGCATGCCTTCGCGCCCCGAGCTTCATCAGGTCGTTGATGAGGAGCTCCATCGCATACATGCCGTATTTCGCGTCGGGGCTGCGGATCAAGTCCTGCTTGCCGTACTCGTGAGGCAGCATGAAGTGATTCAGGCCTCCGACCATGGCTTCCTCATCGAAGAGGCCTACGGCGACGCAGGAGCCGAGAACCGTCGAGATTATCGCGTCTTCGACCGTCGCGTAGAATTCCCCCGGGTGTATCGTGACGAGTTCCTGATCGAATCTGGAACTCCCATGCCTGAACACGGCGTCCTCGCCCTTAGAAGAGCGTGACCTCTCCCGCCTCGCCCCCTTCTTCGACGGCGAAGCGGCCGATCGTGCCCGCGGTCTTCTTGTGCGTGAAAATGGTAAAGCGCTCGACCATCCGGCGAAGCCTTTCCGAATCGGCTCCCTGCGATTCGACGCGGCCGATCGCGGGCCCGATCGAGGACTCGAGATCACGGAGCCTCGCTCCCACGGCTCGGAGCCGCTCGATCAAGTCGCGAAGTCGGCCAAGCTCGTTCCCGGAGCCGGAGATGAGGCCGATGAATTCTCCCGTATAGAGCGAAAAATCGCTGATAGCGCAGCGGAGGGCCTCCTGGGCCTGGGATAGGCTCGCCACGTCTTCCTCGACCTCCCTGAGCGTGGACACGAGCCTGGCGTCTTCGTCGCCGCTTTTCGCGCTCCAGCCCGCGCCTCCCCCGACCGAATATCCGCCGATGGATTCTACGGCGATCCTCGTGAAGTCCTTTGTCGTGTCCATGGCCTGGCCCACGTCCGTCTCGATCCGCCCGGTGAGCGTGATCATGCCTCCGACCGTCGTGGCTACGCCGGCGAGAGCCTTTGTCTTGGCGACTTCGATTCGCGAAGCGACGACGATATTTTGGAAGCGCGATAGAAGCTCCGCGAGACTCTTGAAGCTCCCATCCAAAGCCGCGACATGGTCGGTCAGGCGCGAGGCCATGGATACGACTCCGCGCTTGAGCACGAGATAACGCTCGGAGCCCTTCTCGAAGGCCTTCGAATCGGCGCAGGCCTCTACCGATGCATGGGCCCGCAGGAATTCGGCGCGCTTGCGCTCGCTCTCTCCTACTATCGAGCTCACCATGTCGACGTCGGAGCCGAAGGAGCGAGCGGCCTCGTCGAGCCTGCCGACGACTTCTTCGACCAGGCTTCCCGAAAGCTCGGCGACCGCGGACACGAAGGTCGGGTCTTCGGCCGCCGCCTCCCGAGCTTCCTCGAGAGAAATCCCGACATGCTGCAGGGATTGCCTGACGATGTCCTGGTGCTGTATCTCCCCCATCACGCGAAACACGGGATCGCGCACGCTTCGGGCCTCTCCGAGAAGGGCGGAGAAGAATGTCGTAGCCTCGGAAAGCTCGTGCTCCATCTCCTCGTAGCCCGACCTTAAAGTCTTGTCTATCAATGCGAAGAAATCGCGCTGGAAGTCGTCCAATTCGGCGAGGGCGTTGCGAAGCTTACCGAAGAACCCGAGGAGGAAGCGACCGCTGGCGGTAACGCCCTCGCTGAGCGCGATGGTTCGCCCCGACAAGCGCTTGAGCTCGTCGGTGATGACCGAGAAAGCCTTGCCCTGAGCCCCGGATTTGAGGGCGACGGTCATCGCGTTGAGCGAGATTATCTCCATCTCCTCCGAATCGGCGCGGACCCGCGATATGATTTCCTCGAGGGCGCCGAGCCGCGAGATGCCTTCGTTGATCCTTGCGAGGAAGGAGGAGTCCCGCGCTTGGAGCGAGGAGAAGAAATGGATGGCGCTTTCGATGAAGGAAGCCTCTACGCGCCCATGCGGAGCGCCGCTACGAAGGCCCCCGAGGGAGGAAAGCGCGGCGAAGGAGCTTTCGCTCTTGTCGGCGCCCCGCTCCATTTCCACCGAAAGGCGGGGCAATAGCCGCCCCAGCTCGAGATATACGGTTTCGCTCTCGCGTTCTATCCGGCCCACTTCGTCGATAAGGCCAGAAATTCGGTCCTGAAGGTCGGTCGGCATCGCTTAACTATAGACAAACAAGGAGCCCGCCGCAAGGACGGGCCCCTTGATGGGAAAACGGCAGTCTCGCGGCAAGCCGCGGCATGCCATCCCCCCAGCGCGTGTCGAAAGCTGCTCTCTTCTGACGGAGCCTCGGCTATTTGACCTGCTCGTCCCATCTGACGGGAAGGATGGAAAGCTCGGTATCCTTGTCGAAATACCGGCTCTTCGCCATTACGGGCGCCAAGGTGACCTCGTCTCCCATCTTAAATACGTGATGGGGAGGCACACGGGCGGTTATCGAGCTCCTGGCCGTGGTCGCATAAAGGTTGATATCAGCGCCGAGAGGCTCGACCACCGTCACCTTCGCCTTGAGCGTAGAGCCGGGAGTGTGGGCTTCCTTGGCCTCGAGATCCTCGGGGCGGATGCCGAAAGTTACATCCTTGCCGACGTAGGCCTTGAGAAGGGGTTGGTGCTCGGGTGCGACGACGAGCTTGAAGGCGCCTTCGTCGATCACGATGCGACCGCCCTCTTCGAGAACCTTTACGTTGAGGAAGTTCATAGGAGGGGTACCGAGAAAGCCCGCGACGAACTTATTGATGGGTTGGTTGTATAGATACAAGGGCGAACCGATCTGCTGGATCTTGCCATCGCGCATGACGACGATCTTATCGCCCATCGTCATGGCCTCGACCTGATCGTGCGTGACATATATCATCGTCGCGTCGAGGCGATAGTGGAGGTCGATCAGCTCCGCACGCATCTGGACGCGGAGCTTGGCGTCGAGATTTGAGAGAGGCTCGTCGAAGAGGAACACCTTGGGATTTCGGACGATGGCGCGGCCGACCGCGACGCGCTGGCGCTGGCCGCCCGAAAGCTGCTTAGGCCTGCGCTCGAGCAGCTTCTCGATGTCGAGGGTTCGCGCGGCTTCCTTGACGCGCTTGTCGATCTCGTCTTTCGGAAGCTTGCGGATCCTGAGCCCGAAAGCCATGTTCTCGTAAACGGTCATGTGCGGGTACAAGGCGTAGTTCTGGAAGACCATCGCGATGTCGCGATCTTTGGGCGGAACGTCGTTGACGAGCTTGGAGTCGATATAAAGCTCGCCTTCGGTGATGTCCTCGAGACCGGCGATCATTCGAAGCGTGGTCGACTTGCCGCAGCCCGAGGGGCCGACGAAGATCACGAACTCCTTGTCATTGATGATAATGTTCGCATCGTCGACGGCGCGTACATTACCATCATAGACCTTGCCGATTTTCTTGAGCTCTACCTTTGCCATGGGATCCTCCCTTTAGGGGTTATGTTAGTGTTCATAAGTATATACGCGACGGGAGCTTCAGTCAAACCAAATTATGGATCCACGCGTACATGAGGATTCCGAACGCGACGGCTACATTGAGCGAGCCTTTGGCGCCTGCCATGGGGATGCTTACTACGCCCTTCGTGCAATAATTCTCGGCCTGCCGCGAAACCCCGAGCTCCTCCGAGCCAAGAATGACTATTCCCTTTTCAGGAAAGGAGAAACTATCAATCCCGACCCCCCCGAGCTCGAGAGCGAAGACCGGAAGGTCTCCGGATAGACTCTCGAGGCCGGCCTTTCTCCACGACAGGAGTTCGATGGCCCCCATGGCGCTTCGTCTTGCCCGAGGATGGAAAGGATCTGCGCATGATGGGGAAAGAATGAGTTCCTCGACTCCGAAAGCGTCGGCCGTACGGAAAACCGAGCCGACGTTGAAGGGCGAACGCAGGTCCTCGAGATAGACCTTCCTTCCAATGCATATCTTTCTCGAGCCGGGATCGGGCAAGCCCGTGCTTGGATCAAGGAGGTCCCAGTCGGCCGGAGCCTGACCCGTCGCCGCGATAAGCGCATGCCGCAGCGAATCGACGGCCCTTGCCACGTCCATCCGCGCCGGCCGGGCCGGCGGAAAGCCATTCCGCTCGGCGGCGCGATCGCAAAGGCGCGAAAGCGAGACGGCAGCCGCAGACAGTGCATCCCCGGCGCTGTTTTCGGATGCGAGTAGTCCGCTCAACTCGAAGCCATAGCGCAGCGTGGCCTCATCGACTTCCTCCTCGCGGCGGGCGAGGAGTTCGCGCTCGATCTCGCCCAGCACGAGAGCCGTTTTCCTCATTCGATGACGGGGAGAGAGCTTCAGGAGCTTGTCGATGGGGATCATCGAAGACGCGTCAGAACGCTGTCTTTACGAAATCGAAGACATCGTCCACGGAGGCCGCTCGGGGAAGGTAGTTCATGAAGTCGAGCTCGCGAGCATCGCGAGCCGACTCAACCAGGCGGTCGAGGACGAGATCGAAATCCTTGAGCCGAGAAGGCACCTTTAACAGACCGAGCCGAGTCCGCAACCATTCGACCGCCTTGGATGCCGCCTCCTGGGGACTCGATTCCGTGACATCCTCGCCGAATAGCGCGGCAAGGGCTGCCACCTTCTCGAGCCTGCTCTTCGATGCCGCTTCCATGGCATAGGGCAGGAGGATGGCGGCCAGAGCGGCCTTGGGCACGGGCCAGCGCGCGTTTATGGCCGCGGCGACAGCGCTTCCCATCCCGGGCGCGCTCATACCTTGGCCGAGCGCGGCCAGGAAGGAGCCCTTCCAACCTTCTGCCCGAGCAGCCGGATCGTCGGGCCTGGCGATGAGGGCATTGAGGGCGGAAGAAAGCGAAACGGCCGCCTTTTCGAGGAGAATATCGCTCATAAACGAAGATTTCGACGAGATATAGGCTTCTACGGTTCCGAGAAGCGAGTCGATGAGACAGGTGGCAGAGACCTTCGGCGAGAGGGAAGACGAAAGCCCGGGATCTATAAGGGCGACAGTTGGCGCCGAGCCGGGTATGCGAACGAACCGTATGCGCCTGTCGCGGCCATCGGTAAGGAGGATACAGTCCTGGGCCAAAAAGGGGTGGCGAAGAGACGTCGGAATCTCGACGAGGGGAACCCGGCTCCCCTTGACTTCGGCCCCATCCAAGGCCGCATCGATATCGAGGTTGCCCAAGGCCAGGGCTGCCGTAGCCCGGCCGATCATGAGCGTCTTCAAACCCCCGAGGGCGATGATGAGGGGCGAGCGGGAACCTCGAGCCAAGCGCAGGGCGTCGTCCACGGCCTTGCTCGTCGCCCGATCGACGATCTCGTCGTAGACGAGCACCTGTATGCCTCGTTCCTCCAGCAGGGAATGAACGCGATCTACCGTCTTGGACTCGTAAAGAAGGGGGTCGACGACAAGCATGCAGCGGGGACGGCCTTCGCCCGAGAGCTCGCCGGCGAGGAGGGGAAGCCTAAGGAGAGCATCGGGCCCGACCCAGACGCGCGGACTTACGTGAAAGCTGAAATCGGGCACTCTCATCATCTCCTGAGCCGATTATGAAAAAGGCGGAAGTCTCGCTCCCGCCTTGAATCGACAAACTGAAAAGCGCGATGCCGGACCAGCTGATCGTCGATAGGCTCGTACCCCGCGGTTGAACGGGAATCCGTTACGAGCCGAGAAGCTGATCGATGATGCGATCGGCGGTCATGGACAGGACTGCATCGTCCATATACGAAGGCTGATTGATCTTTGCCTTGAGTTCCTCGACTCGATCCGCCCTCGTTTCGGGCGCCGCCTTGGCCAATTCGAGGGCATTGAAAAGATCGGCCTTTTTCGCCGCATCAGAGGAGATGGAGATGGAATCGACGCGGCGAGCCTTCTCGGCCATCCCGCCAGGGGAGGGCTTCTGGGGGTCCCGGATCGGGTCTATGGAGTTCAGCCGGTCTATGGTCATCTCGCTCCCCTGCCTTTCAACAAAAGTATCGGCTTCCCGATGGAAATAGTTTACGCCAATTCCGTCCCGGCGACAAGCACCGAGAATTCGCCGCGAGGCTCCGTCTTGCCCTTGAGGGCTTCGAGTATCTCGGACGCGCTTCCCGCTAGGAACTCCTCGTGGATCTTGGTGATTTCCCGGCCCACACACACCCTGCGAGCTGGATCCGCAATCGCGATCTCTTCCATTAATGCGATAATGCGATGCGGGGACTCGTAGAGAACGAAGCATTCCTCGCGCCTCATGAGCTCGATTACCCTCGCCCTCCGCTTGCCCGCCTTCGGAGAAGGGAAACCGTCGAAAAGGAAGGACCTGCCCCCCATCCCTGCCGCGCAGATCAGCGCCGCGAAGGCCGAAGGTCCCGGCAAAGGGCTGACCGAGTGCCCATCCTCGCGCGCGCGGCGCGCGAGGATGGCTCCCGGGTCGGAAAGCCCCGGAGTGCCCGCGTCGCTGCAGTACGCTACCGTCTTCCCTTGGGCCAATAACCCGAGGATGCGATCTGCCCCCCTGGATTCGTCGTTCGCGTGGCAGGACAGGAGGGGCTTGCGGATCTCGAAATGATTGAGCAGCTTGAGGGTGTGGCGCGTATCCTCGCAGGCGATGGCATCGGCGCCCCTCAAGGCCTCGAGGGCGCGAAGGGTAATGTCGCCCAGATTGCCGATTGGCGTTGCCACGAGATAGAGAGTGCCCATGTGCGCGAGTATGTGTCCCGCCGGACCCTAGGGTCAAGGATGAAAGGGTTCCGGCTAGATAGCTGGGCCTCTTGCATGTATAGTACTATCGATGGCGGTCATCATCGCGGCCCTCGTTTCCGCATTCATGCTCGCATTGGTCTTTTATGGCATTAGGAGCCGAGACTCGAGCTCACGCGTTCGCCGCTCCGTCGGATACGGGGGCCCCGCCGTAGAGAAGTCCTGCCCTCTCTGCCATTCCGCGCTCGGCCGCGGCGAACGGGTCAACTCTAGTCTCTTCCCCGGCAGGTCAGACAGGATCATGCATATATTCGGCTGTCCCCATTGCTGGCCGGTTACGCCCTCGACCCCGAGGATATGTCCCGTATGCGGCCGAACCCTGGACGCCCGGGGTTGGGTGATCGCGCGCTATTTCGAAAGTCCGGGTAGGCGGCACGTGCATGTGCTGGGCTGCACGGGCTGTCATGGTTAATCCGCCTTAATGGCGGTCGCAGCCGAAGGGAGAAAGCCGATGGAAGGTCCACAAGTCAAGAAGTTCGGCCTACTGGCGGTATTCCTGGGCTTCTTCGTCCTCGTCGCCATGATCTTCTATCCATTTCTCACCGTCATAATCTGGTCCGGCCTTTTCTACTCTTTCCTATATCCGCTGTACCGACGGCTGATCCTGCGCAAGGACGACGCCGAGAGGCGGGGCCCCTTCAGGGCAGTGATCGCCGCGGTCCTCGCCCTCGGAGGCGTCCTCCTGATCGCAGTGCCTGCCGTGCTCCTCGGCCTGAGCATAGCCAGGCAGCTCAGCGCCATGATACATAACGCCCTGCTCGCCATCGAGCAGAACCCCTCCGTCATAGGCATTTCGCCGGACGGTCCCATCGCGACATTCCTGTATACGGTGAGCGATGGATCGATCGATATTTCGAAGCTCAAGATACCCGACGAGATAAGGGCGATACTGACGTTGAAGACGGACAGGATCGTAGGGCTTTCCGGCCAATTCCTGAAGATCAGCGTACGCATATTGCTATCCCTCGTTTTCATGGTCTTCACCATTTTCTTCCTTCTTCTCGACGGCAGACACTTGATCAAGGTCCTCATCAGCGCTATCCCGATCGAGAATACCTTCACTGCGATCTTCCTCCGCAAATTCAGGGATATGGGCAAGCACCTCGTAACGGGCTATATCTCGATCGCCGGGATGCAGGCCCTGGTCATGCTCGCCTTATGCTTGATTTTCAAGGTAAAGGGCTATCTCGTGATCGCCGCGTTCACCGCGATGGCATCGTTCATCCCGATGGTCGGAACCGCGCTCGTCTGGCTTCCCGTCTCGGCGGGGAAGATACTTTCGGGAGACCTTACGGGGGGCATACTCTTCTTCGCGCTCTCCGCCATCCTCATCTGGACTTTGGACACGCTGATCCGGCCGGTCCTCCTCCACGATAGGCTCAAGATACACCCTCTCCTGATCTTCTTCTCCATCCTGGGAGGCTTGCAAGTCTTCAAGTTCAATGGCCTCGTCCTCGGCCCCTTGATCCTCATCCTCTTCTTCACGTCGATCGAGCTCTACGAGAAGGCTTACGGCGGGCAATCGGAGGGACAGGGGAGAAGGAAGGAGGATCGCGGGCCGGAGGCCTAGCGCGCCTTTCCCTCGAGGCCCTAAGGGCCTATCTCGTCGAGGTACTCGTCGCCGATGACGAGGTTGCCGGCGGTGCGCCCGAGCTTGCGCTCGGGGCGTATCGCGCCGTGGAAATCCGATCCGGCGGTGACGCGGAATCCGCGCTCGCGCGCCATTTTCTCCATACGTCGGCAATGACTCACCTTGGCCGTCGGGTGATAGGCTTCAATGCCGTCGATTCTAAGCTCCTTCCACTCGTCCATGAGCGAGCCGAGCCTGCCCCACGAGACGAACAGCGAGAGAGGGTGAGCGACGACGGCCAATCCGCCCGCTTCCCTGATTATGCGGATCGCCTCGTCGAGCTCAAGGCAGTCCTTGGCCTCGTAGAAAGGTCTTCCCTTCGCGAGGTATTTGTCGAAGGCCTCCTGCCTCGTTCGTACGGCCTTCCGCTCGACGAGGAGGGCGGCGATATGCGGCCTTCCCGCGCTGCCCTCCCCGGCGACGGCCTTGAGGTCGTCCATCGTCGCGGCGAAGCCGGCGTCCCTCATCTTATCCAAGATGCGCCGGTTTCGCTCCTCCCGCGCCAGGAACAAGCGTTGAAGGACATCCCCGAGCTCGCCTCCCAGTCGCTCGAGGCGAAGGCCGAGGAGGTGGAACTCGCCCGGGCCGAAGGCTATCTCGATTTCGACGCCGCGTATGATGCGGAGGGCGCCCCCCGATGCCGCGGCTTCGGCTTCGGGAAGGCCGGAGACGGAGTCATGGTCGGTGAGGGCGAGGGCCGATAGGCCGCGCTCCAGGGCGAGTCCTACGAGGGCCGAGGGCGAATAGCTCCCGTCGCTGGCCGTCGAATGACTATGAAGGTCGATCATCTCCCCGTTTCCTCGGGATGGAGCGGTCCGACGGGTCCGCGGTCGGACGAGCGAGGAGACTCCGCCGGAGAGCTCCGGAGTTCGGCATCGAGGCCGAAGACACGCACCCTCAGGCCCGTGGCCCCGCGGACGAAGGCGGCCGCGCGAAGGAGGGCCTCGTCCGCCAGAGCGACGCATCGCCCGCCCGGGCTGGGCCGCGAGAAAGTATAGAGATGCGCCTCGCCGATGCGGGCCCCCTCCTCGGCTAGGCGGGACAGGAGGCCGGCGTAATCCGCGATATCGGCATCGGAGGGACCGATCCCATCGACCTCGCAAAGCATGGTCTGGACGATGACCGATGATCGGCGCGCGAAGGAAAGCAGACCGTCCGCTATCCGCTCCAGACCGACATCGGACCCGGACATGAGCCGGAAGCGGGCCTCGCTTCCCGCATCGAGCTTGGCCCAGATGACGAGGCCTTTTTCGCGGCAGGCGTCTTCGAGAAGGGCCCTGGTCGCGGGGTCGAGGAAGCCGGTCGAATTTGTGATCAGGACCAGAGAAGCGGAGCTCAGGATTCCCGGGCGCGAGGCCTTGAGGCTTGAGCAGAGCCTCACGGCCTCGCCCAGGCTCGGCGACATGGTCGGCTCGCCGTTACCCGAGATGCAGATATCGCGGACGGGCGCGGGCGCCCATGCCTCGGCGTATCCTCGATCCAGGAAATAGGCGAATTCCCTCTCGAGCGCGGCGATGAGGGAATCTGCGCCCGGAACGGGCTCGGAAGTCGCTTCCAGGAAAATCTCGCAGTAGGGACAATCGAAGGCGCAAACTTTGCCGTAGGGGAAAAGGTTGACGCCCAGCGAGAGTCCGCCCGATCGTCGCGACAACACAGGATATACGAGGCGCCCTCCCTCGCGGTCGCGTCGATGATCCCAGGGAATAGGCATGCGAAGATAGTACCGGCGAAGGGTCGGCTAAGCAATACGCGCTATTGACAAGATCGCATGCGTCATGCGAACATTCTCGTGTCATGGACCCGAGGACGCGCAACGAGCTTTCCAGCCTCACGCATCGGCATCACGGCCATTGGAATGGGCCGCGCGAAGCCGTAGCATGGCGCTGAGAAGCAGCCCAGTCCGCGGGAGCGCCGGCCTCGAGGGGCCGGCGCTCCGGTTTTAAACGGATCCTTTCGGAGGGTCAGGCGCCGGCAGCCCGGAGTCCCGTTTCCCGAAAGAAAGGAGAGAGCATGGACGACGCGGTATTGGAGCTAGGCCTGCCCAAAGGCAGGATGCAGGCTGAGGTCCTGAGGCTCATGGCCGACGCGGGACTTCCCGTAAAGGCCGATGATCGGGGCTATAGGCCGATCGTCGGCGCGGGAGACGGGGCCGAGGCCGACAGCCTCGCACGTGCGCCCCGTTTCGAGGCCAAGTTCCTGAAACCCCAGAACATCGTTGAAATGATAGACCTCGGAAGCCGCGACGTCGGCTTCGCCGGCGCGGATTGGACGCGCGAGCTGGGCTCGGGCGCGGTAGAGCTTCTCGATACGGGCCTCGATCCCGTTCGCGTGGTCGTGGCCGCCCCTCTCGGTCTGCTGGTGGACGGGAAGCTTCCCCCGAGGGAAGGTCTCGTGGTCGCTTCGGAATACGAGACTATCGCGCGCGAATGGATGGCGCGCAACGCTCCCGGCGCGAGGTTCGTGCGTTCCTACGGCGCGACGGAGGTCTTTCCGCCCGAAGACGCGGACATTATCGTGGACAACTGCGCCACGGGCTCCACCCTCAAGGCCAACGGACTCGCCGTCATCGACGAAGTGATGAAAAGCTCTACGCGGTTGTACGCCTCGCGGAAGGCGATGGCCGATCCGCGAAAGCGCGAAGCCGCCGAAAGCCTTGCCCTCCTCATAGGCTCGGTCCTGGAGGCGCGAAGGCGTGTCATGATCGAGGTCAACGTCCCCGCGGACCGGTTGGCCGAGCTCACCTCGGTCCTGCCCTTCATGAAATCGCCGACCATCTCCCCCCTCAAGGGCGGCGAGGCCTTCGCCGTTCGAGTCGCTGCGCCGCGCGCTTCACTTGCGGGCCTCATTCCCGAGATAAAGCGCCGCGGCGGCAGTGACATCGTGGTATCCGAGCTCTCGCAGCTCGTCCCCTGAGGCGAGTGATGGAAACCGCAACCTTAAGACTCGACGCGAACGAAGGCCGTCCATGCATGCATGCCGCGGCGCTCGCCGCCCTCGTAGACTCCGAGGTCTTGCGCCGCTACCCCGACCCCTCTCGCCTAGAGGCGGCCCTGGCCGCTCGGATGGGCATATCTCCGGAACGCGTGATCGCGACGGCGGGCGCCGACGACGCGATAGACCGCGCGATCCGCTCGTACGGCCTTTCGAAGGCGACCGTCCTATCGACGGCGCCGGCCTTCGAGGAATATGCCGCCGCCGCCTCGCGATCGGGCGCGCGCTACATCGCCGCGCCTCGCGCCCCGGACGGCCCTTTCCCCCTCGCCGCCCTCGTCGCGGCGATCCGCGCCGAGAGACCCGCCATCGTCGTCGTCGCCTCGCCCGACAATCCGGGCGGCGGAACGATTTCTCCGAGCGAGCTGCGCGCCCTCGCGAAGGAATCCGCCCAAGCCTGCTCCGCTACGGTTCTCCTCGACGCGGCCTATTCGGACTTCGACGAGGACCGCGAAGTCTACGACATCGCAATCGGCGTCCCGGGAGTGATCACGACGAACACCTTCTCGAAGGCCTATGGCCTCGCGGGGCTGCGCGCGGGATGGGCCGCGGGACAGGCCGAGGATATCGCTAGGCTGAGAAGGGCCGGTCCGCCCTTCGCGCAAAGCGCCTTCTCGGTAGCGGCCGCTCTCTTTGCCCTCGAGTCGGGCACCGACTCGGTCGAGGCCTTCGTCGCCGAAGTGCGGCGCGAGCGACTCCTCCTCCAGGCGGCCCTCGGGCGGATCGGAGCCAGGACCTGGGCGGGGAAAGCCAACTTCGTCGCGGCGATCGTCCCCGACGCGCCGGCCTTCTCGGAGGCGCTTGCGAAAGATGGGATCAAGATCAGGTCCTGGCCGGGGAAACCCGGCAGGGAGAACCTCATCCGCATAACCTGCCCGGGGGACGAATCCGAGTTCCGGACTCTCCTCGCGGCCTTGGAGAGACTCAGGAGGCTGACATGACGACGGAAAACCCCGCTATCCCCGGTTTCGGGCGCAGGGTCGCCATCAGGCGCAAGAGTCGCGAGACCGAAGTCCTCGTCGCGCTCGACCTCGACCCCGAAAGTCCCGGCGCCGAGATGGACAGCGGGATCGGATTCCTCGATCACATGCTCGGTTCGCTAGCGACCCACGCCGGATGGCGACTCTCGCTGGCCTGTCGCGGCGATCTCGCCGTCGATGACCACCACAGCGCGGAAGACTGCGCCCTCTCCTTGGGCGAGGCTCTCGCGCGCGCCCTCGCGAAGGGAAGCGCGGCGGGCGGCCCCCCGCGGCGCTTCGGCTCAGCCTATGCGCCCCTCGATGAGGCCCTGGCCCGTGCGGTCGTCGATCTCTCTGGAAGGGCCTATTGCCGCGCCGACCTGGCCCTTGGCGGCGCGCGCTTGGGCGATCTCGCGGGCGAGAACGCCGTCCACTTCTTCTGGAGTCTGGCATCGGCCGCGAAGATGACCCTCCACGTCGATGTCCTGGCTGGCGAGAATTCTCACCATAAAGTCGAAGCCGCCTTCAAGGCTACTGCCCTCGCCCTACGGGAGGCCTGCGCCCTCGCGGCAGCGGCGTCGCGCGCGCCGTCGTTCGCGTCCCCGAGACCCGGGGATGCGTCGGGAAATGTCGGTCCGGAGTCCACCAAGGGCACGGTGCTCCTGGAGGAGATGGACGAAGCGGACTGGGCGAGGCTCAAGGAGGGACTCGATGCCTGAACGGCCGATTTCGAGCCCTTCCATCGCGGTCGTAGTCCGCTTCGCCGCTACGGGGGTGGCGAACCTCGCGTCGATAATGGCGGCCTTCCGAAGGGCCGGCGCTGAGCCCCGCCTCGCGGCCTCGCCCGAGGAGCTCGCCGATGCAGATTTCGCCGTGGTCCCCGGGGTGGGCTCTTTCGGAAGCGCGATGGCCGCGCTCAGGGAGTCGGGCATGGACGAGGCGATACGGGACCGCATGACGCGCGCCAAGCCGACCATGGGCGTCTGCGCGGGCATGCAGGTTTTCTTCGAGGGCAGCGAGGAATCGCCGGGCGTCGAGGGAATGGCGATAACGCCGGGATTTTTCAGGCGCTTCCCCTCCGACCTTCCAGTTCCCCAGCTCGGATGGAACAGGATACGTACGTCGGGAAGGGGCGCCGTCGTCGCGGGCTGGGCATATTTCGCCAATTCCTACAGGCTATCCGAGGCCGCTGATGGTTTCGCGGCAAGCTGGGCCGAATACGGCGAGCCATTCATCGCCGCCCTCGAAGGGCCGCGGCTCTTCCTCTGCCAGTTCCATCCCGAGCTATCGGGGCCCTGGGGCCTCGAGCTGATCCGCTCCTGGCTCGGAACCTCGGCGGGAGCCGAAGGAGGCGCCTCGTGAGATCCGTCGGAGCGCTCAGGGTCATTCCCTGCCTGGACGTGGACGGCGGCAGGGTCGTGAAAGGCGTCCGCTTCCTCGACCTCGTCGACTCGGGCGATCCGGCCGAGCTCGCCGCCCGCTACGAGTCGGAGGGGGCAGACGAGATCGCCTTTCTCGACATCTCGGCCACGATCGAGGGAAGGAAAACCGCCCTCGAGTCCATACGGCGCGTGAGGGAGGCTATCGGCATCCCTCTGCTCGTCGGCGGCGGGGTCCGCCGACCCGAGGACGCCGCCCGCCTCCTCGAGGCCGGAGCCGACCGTGTCGCGATCAACAGCGCCGCGACCCGCGATCCGAAGCTCATCGACGAGCTCGCTTCGCGCTTCGGCGTCCAATGCGTCGTCCTCGCGATCGACGCGCGAAGCAGGCGAGGCGTCGATAAGGATGCGAAAAGCGGAAAGCCGCTCGGCGTCGACGCGATAGGGCCGTCATGGGAGGTGGTCGTCGACGCGGGACGCAGCGCGACTGGCCTCGATCCCGTGGCCTGGGCTCGCGAGGGAGCCCGGCGCGGCGCGGGAGAGATACTCCTCACCTCGATAGACCGAGATGGCACGGGCTCGGGTTACGACCTTATGCTCCTGCGCGCGGTTACCGGGGCGTCGAGCGTACCCGTCGTCGCCTCGGGGGGCGCTTCATCGCCCGCGCACTTCGTCGACGGCGCGCGAGCGGGCGCCCGCGCCCTCCTCGCGGCGGGCGTGTTCCACCGCGGGGAGCTCTCGATACGCAGGGTGAAGGAAAGCCTCGCGGACGCGGGGATGGAGGTTCGATCGTGATAGTCCCCAGCATAGACATCAGGGCCGGAAGGGCGGTCCAGCTCCGAGGAGGCAACTATCCGGTCCTCGACGTGGGCGATCCGGAGGAAGTGGCCGACCGCTATTCCCGTGTCGGGGAGATAGCGATAGTCGACCTCGACGCCGCCCTCGGCACGGGCGACAACAGCGAGATCATCCTGCGGATTGCGCGTCGCCACCCCTGCAGGGTGGGCGGCGGCCTTCGCACAAGGGAAGCGGTGCTCCGCTACCTCGACGCGGGCGCGAAGTCGGTCATGCTCGGCACGAAGGCCGAGCCCGAATTCCTCGCCGAGTTCCCCCGCGAGCGCCTCATCGCGGCCCTGGACGAAAAAGGCGGAGAGGTCGTCGTGGAAGGCTGGACCAAAGGCACGGGACGCAGGATCGAGGAGAGGATGTCGGCTCTCGCGCCGTATGTCTCGGGATTCCTCGTCACCTTCGTCGACGCCGAGGGCAGCCTAGGCGGCATCGGCCTCGAACGCGCCGAAGCCCTTATCGAGTCCGCCAAAGGCCTTCGCGCGCCGCGCATGACGCAAGCTAGCGCGCAAGGAAATGATTATACGAGCGCGCTTCGCGCGCCGCGCATAACCTTCGCAGGAGGCGCCGCCGAGGCCCGTGAAATAGGCGCCATCGATCGACTCGGCGCGGACGTCCAGGCGGGGACGGCCATCGCCCTCGGCAAGCTGTCCCTGGCCGGGGCCTTCTCCGCGAGCCTCTCCTCCGATAGGCCGGACGGCCTCTGGCCCACTCTCGTGTGCGACGAAGGCGGCAGGGCCCTAGGCCTCGCGTGGTCGGACCTCGAGAGCCTCGCCGCGGCGGTCGAGACCGGCCGAGGAACCTACCGTTCGCGCAGCCGCGGCCTCTGGGTAAAGGGCGAAAGCTCCGGCGACGTCCAAGACCTCATCCGCGTCGAGGCCGACTGCGACCGCGATGCCATCCGCTTCATCGTGAGGCAGAGAGGTCGCGGCTTCTGCCATCTGGCGCGGCGCAGCTGTTTCGACGACGGCTCGGGGATCGAGCGTCTCGAGCGGACGCTGAAGTCGAGGCAGGCCGACGCTCCTCCGGACTCCTACACGCGTAAACTCTTCGACGATCCCGGCCTCCTGGCCTCTAAGCTGCGCGAAGAGGCCGACGAGCTCAACCGGGCCGAGGGGCCCGACGAGGCCACGGCGGAAGCGGCCGACGTCATCTACTTCGCGCTCGCGAAGGCGATCTCCGAAGGCTCGAGCCTGGCGGCCATCGAGGCCGAGTTGGACCGCAGGGCCCTGCGCGTGAGCCGCCGCGGCGGCGCGCCCAAGCCCGCCTATACTCGGGCCTCGGAGGGCTCGGGGACGGGGGACATCTGATGGCCGCCGAACCGGCGAAGCCGCGCCTGCGAAGGATAAGGCTCGAGGGGCTGGCCGAGGCTCGCTCGCGGGCCCGCGATCCTGAGGCGGAGGAGGCGGCGATGCGCATACTGTCCGACGTCGGGTCGCGCGGGGAAGCCGCCGTGCGCGAGTGGGCGGAAAGGCTGGACGGGCTGCGGCCGGGAGATCCCCTTGTGATCGGGCGCGAGGGTCTAGAGTCGGCCCTGGCCTCGCTTCCCGAAGCGGAACGGGGGATACTCGAGCGCGCCCGAGACCGGGTCGTCGCCTTCGCGATGGCCCAGCGAGCCGCGTTGCGCGACATAGACGTCGTCGTGCCCGGCGGGAGGGCGGGACACGTCTTTACGCCCGTCGCGCGAGCGGGATGCTACGCGCCGGGCGGCCGGTTTCCCCTTCCTTCGAGCGCGATCATGACCGCCTGCGCCGCCAAGGCCGCCGGCGTGGGCTCCGTCTGGTGCGCCGGGCCTAAACCGGCGCGCGCGACCCTCGCGGCCGCGGCGCTCTCGGGGGCCGAGGGCTTCCTGGCGGCGGGCGGCGCTCAGGGCATAGCCGCCCTCGCCCTCGGCGCCGGGGTTCCGCCCTGCGACGTCGTGGTGGGGCCCGGAGGAAGATACGCCGCCGCCGCCAAGCGGCTCCTAGCGGGGGTGGTCGGCACCGAGGCGCCCGCGGGCCCCTCGGAGCTCCTCGTGATTGCCGGAAAGGGAGCCGACCCCGAGCTTGCGGCCGCCGACCTCCTGGCTCAGGCGGAGCACGACGTGGCGACAGTGCCGTCAATAGTCATCCTCGCCGGCGGCGAGGATGAAGCCTTCGCGGCCGGCTTCGCGAACGCGCTCGACGAGGCCCTCGCCCGCCGCCTCGCCGATCTTCCCGAGCCGAACAGATCCGTGGCCGCGGCCGCCATTGAAAACGGCTGGATGCTGTTGGCCCGCGACGAAGCCGAGGCCGTAGCCGCGGCCGAGCGCTTCGCGCCAGAGCACCTCGAGCTCCTCGTGGACCGGCCGCGCGCGTGGGCGGCCGAGATCGCGAACGCCGGCGCCGTATTCCTCGGCCCGGGGACGGCGGAGGTATTCGGCGATTACGGCGCGGGCCCGAACCACTGCCTTCCCACCGGAGGCGCGGCGCGCTTCTCGGCCGGGCTCTCCGTCCTCAATTTCCTCCGTGCCAGGACCTGGCTCCGGATGGACGACGGCCTACTCGCCTCGGAAACGGCCGCCTTCGCGCGCCTCGAGGGACTCGAGGCCCACGCTCGCGCCGCCGAACTGCGCTCAGCCGGGCGAGGCGCGAGCGGAAGGGTGATTACGCCGGACTAGAAACGATGCGGCGCGGCGCGTAGAATGTGCCCCGGAGGATCCCGGAATGGCCGAGGAAAGGCACCTCTATCTAGTCGTTCACCCGAACCATTCCCTCGTGGCGTCGCAGCTCGACGCGGAGCGGTTCATAAAGCACTACGTCCGTGAGTCGGCTCGCTATTTCGAGGGCAAGCTGGTCTTCGTCGAGCTCGATCCCGACTTCCGCCACCCTTACTTCGACGTGGCCGGCGCCTATGCGCAACTGAAGCCGCACGAGGACGGGAGCCCCAAGGCGACGAAATTCATATCGAGCTATCGTGTCCTCGAGCACGTCGACTTCGGAGCCATGGGCAGCCTTTATCTCAGCGATGCATCGGGCGGCTACGTCGCGCTCGAACCCGCCGGGGACGACGCAGGCGTCGCGGGAGGGGTCGGCGGCGCCTCGAGTCTCGTGGAGAGGCACGCCTCCGACGCCGAGGAGCTCCGCGTCATCCTCGAGGTCGATCCGGTCAAGTTCATCGTGCTCACGCGCCTCGGTCTCGCCGAATACGCCCGCTTCGCGACCGACTCCGGCAATTCCAAGGGCGCGCCCAAGATGCTCTACACCGAGCTGGACGTATCGATGGACGACTTCATCCGGGAGATCGAGGAAAGCCCTTACGTGACAAGCTTCTTCCCCGGCATCCATCCCGAGCGGCTGCGCTCCGCTATCCGCGAGCTTCGCAGGTCTCCGAGCAAGGACGTCAAAGGCATCTCGCTCTATTGCCCCCTCGATCGCATATCGTACAAGCTGCTTCGTAGCGGGTTCGTCTTCGCCTCTCCGGATCGGATCAAATTCTATCCCCTCCTTTCGCTGGACGAAGTCGAAAGGCGCTTCTATAAATTCTGGAAGAACATGTAGGGGGCGCGACGTGAGAATAAAAGGCATTTCCTCGGCGCAGGCGCCTAAAGCGATAGGACCCTATTCTATCGCCGTACGGGCGGGCTCCGCGGTGTATTGCTCCGGGCAGCTCGGGCTGGACCCGGCTTCGGGCGAGCTCGCGGCGGGAGTGAGGGCGCAGACCGAGCGCGCGATCCTCAACTTGAAGGCCATCTTGGCCGCCTCGGGCCTGACCCTCGCGAGCGTGGCGAAGACCACCATCTTCCTCGCCGACATGGCGGACTTCGCCGCCGTCAACGAAGTCTACGCCTCCCACTTTGCCGCGCCCTACCCCGCCCGCTCGACCGTCCAGGCGGCGGCCCTGCCCAAGGGCGGCCTCGTGGAGATCGAAGCGATAGCCCTGGCCTAGCGTCCGGCTTTCGCCCGAATTCGGCTTCCGACCGCGGTTCCGCGAAGACATGCTTCTTTACAGCTCGCATGATGGCGGCTACACTATCCCTTATGCATTCGATCCAGGGCAAAGCCGCGGTAATCACGGGTGGGGCGAGCGGCATCGGGCGCCTCCTCGCGTTCGGCCTCGCGGGGAGCGGCGCGAAGGTCGTCGCATGGGATCTCGATGAAGCCGCTTTGGCGAAGCTCGAGTCGGAGGCGGGGGAGCGAAGGCTCGATATCCACGGCATCCGCTGCGACGTCTCGGATCGCGCGGAGGTCTACGCGCGCGCCAAGGAGACCGCCGAGCGCTTCGGGCAGGTCTGGCTCCTCGTCAACAACGCAGGCATCGTCTCGGGCAGGAAGTTTCTCGACACCCCCGACGAGCGGATCGAGAAGCTGATGGCGATCAACGCGTTGGCGCATTTTTGGACGACTAAGGCCTTCCTCCCCGGAATGATCGAGCGCGGCGAGGGGCACATCGTTACGATCGCCTCGGCCGCGGGCATCATCGGCACGACGGGCCTCGCCGACTACAGCGCGAGCAAATTCGCCGCCTTCGGCTTCGCCGAAGCCATCAGGATGGAGCTCCGCAAGCTTCGCTCGCCGGTGCGCAGCACCATTGTATGCCCTTTCTTCATCGATACGGGACTTTTCGAGGGCGTCAGGACGCGCTTCCCCTTCCTCCTGCCAATACTCAAGCCGGACTACGTCGCCAGGCGCATTCTCGGCGCGATCATGAAGGGCAAGAAGCGGCTCGTCCTTCCCTTCTTCGTCTACAGCGTCTGGCTGCTGCGTCTCTTCCCCGTGGGATTCCTGGACGCGATGGCCGACTTCTTCGGCGTCAGTTCCAGCATGGACGGCTTCAAGGGGCGCAAGAATGCCGGATAGGACTGTCGAAAATCGCGACCCCGCCACGGGGGCCCTCATCGGCAACTATCGCCTCGACGGATTCGCCCGGGTCAGCGAAGCGATCGAGGGAGCCCGCGGCGCGCAACCCGCGTGGGCGGCCTTGCCCTATCGCGAGCGCTCGCGGGCGCTGGGGCGCGTCGGCGAGGCGATAGCAGCCAGGGCAGACGAGCTCGCCTCGATCATAAGCGCGAACAGCGGCAAGACCAGAGTGGACGCGCTGGCCACCGAGATCGTACCCGCCGTCCTGGCGCTGCGCTTTTACCGCTCCCGCGGCAAGCGGCTCCTCGCTCCGCGTCGTCTGGGCGGCGGGAGCGTCCTGATGTTCAACAAGCGCAGCCGCCTTCATCGCGTGCCCTATGGCGTCGTCGGCGTCATCTCCCCCTGGAACTACCCCTTCGCCATCCCTTTCACCGAGATCGCGATGGCCCTCCTCGCGGGCAACGGAGTCGTGCTCAAGGTCGCGTCGGACAGCCTCGCGGTGGGCCATGCCCTAGCCGGCATCTTCGCGGGAGTCGGACTCCCCGAAGGCCTCTTCGCCTATGTCAACCTACAGGGGCGAGAGGCCGGGGACGCCTTCATCTCGGGCGGAATCAACAAGCTCTTCTTCACCGGATCGACCGAAGTCGGCCGAGAGCTCATGGCCAAGGCGGCCGCGCGACTGGTCCCCGTGGTCTTGGAGCTCGGCGGCAACGACGCGGCTATAATCCGAGCGGACGCCGACCTCGAACGAGCGGCGTCGGGCATCCTCTGGTCGGGCTTCTCCAATGCCGGCCAATCCTGCGGCGGCGCCCAGCGCATCCTCGTGCAGGAATCCGTCTACGACGCCTTCGCCGCGAGGCTGAAGGAGCGCGTCGAAGGGCTCAGGGTCGGCATCGGCTCTGACCTCGACATCGACATGGGCTGCCTCGCCTCGAGCCGGCAGAAGGCGCTGGTGGAGGCTCAGGTCGCGCGCTGCCTCGCGGAGGGAGCGCGGGTCATAGCGCGAAGCCCTCTCGATCCCGATCTCGAGACGGGCAACTTCCTGCCCGCGATAGTCCTCGGCGACGTGAGGCCGGGCTCGCCGGCGATGCGCGAGGAAGTCTTCGGTCCCGTCGTCGCCCTCGTCCCCTTCAAGGACGACGAGGAAGCGCTGAGGATCGCCAACGATTCGACGATGGGCCTGACCGCGAGCGTCTGGTCGAGGGACCGCAGGGCAGCACGGGCCCTCGCTACGCGGATCCGAGCGGGGGCGGTCACGATCAACGACCACCTGATGTCCCACGGCCTCGCCGAGACTCCCTGGGGCGGCGTCGGCGATTCCGGCCTCGGCAGGACCCACGCCGAGATCGGCTTCCTCGAGATGCTCCAGACGCGCGTCGTCGTCGATGATATCCTGTCTGGAGCCGAGAAGGACATCTGGTGGCAGCCTTATTCCGAGAAAGTCTACAGAGGCCTGCGTTCCATTATCGAAGTCCTCTCCGGGCCGGGGATCGCTACCAGGTTACGCGGCCTCGCGCGGCTATCGAAGTTCTTCTTCAGGTATTGGGAGAGGAGCTGAAGGGGCACGCCTCGCCTAGAACGCTCTATTCGCCCTATCCTATTTCCGATCCCGAAGGAGTTGTGGCATGCTGCTTCCCCGCATTGGCTTTCCCCGTATCGAAGTGGGACCGGGCGGACGCTACGCGACCGCCGGAGCGGTCGAGATCAAGACGCTCCTCGGCTCTTGCGTATCGGCCTGCCTGTACGATCCGGTCGCGGGAGTGGCGGGGCTGAACCATTTCCTGCTTGCCGCGCCTCGATATTCGCGGGATATGCCATTTACGGCGACGGAGGCTGGCCGATTCGGGATCCATGCCATGGAGCTCCTCATCGCCGACATGCAGAAGCTCGGCGCCAAGCGCTCGAACCTGCGCACGAAGGTTTTCGGAGGGGCCTCGGTGCTCGGGATCGGAATGAACGACAAATTCCTCTGCGTCAACGAAGTGAATCAACGCTTCATCCGCGACTACCTCGCGACCGAGAGCATACCGATCGAGTCCGAGGATCTCGGAGGAACGCAGGGCCGGGTCATCCACTTCTATTCCGACAGCTTCCGGGTGTTCAGGCGGTTCATCCGCAAGCACGAGACGGCGAACATCGAGATGGGCGAACACGAATACTGGAAGGCGGCCGTGGCGGAACCGAAGCCCGAGGAAGGGGAGGCCGTCTTCTTCTAGGTCGCCGCGACCTTTGCCGGAGCCGGGCCGCAAAGCTAGCCCAGTGCATGAGTAGAGGCGCAAAGATACAATACGACCGACAGCGCGAGGCAATAGAATCCGAAGAGCTTCCATCGTCCCTTCTCGAGCCATGCGGAAAGCCAGCGAATCGCTGCCGACCCCGCGAGGAAGCTCGATAGCATCCTTATGATGCCGACGAGGATAGGGTAATGCGCGAGCGCCGAACCTGAGGAAGGGGTAAAATGCCGAAGCCGCAGAGCCTCTGGTCCGACTACCGGGATCGTGAGGATGAAGGCCAAGGCGAAGCTGAAGACCTCGGCCTGCCTCCGCCTCAGGCCGGAGAGAAGGCCGACCGAGATCGTCGAGCCCGACCTCGAGAATCCCCGGAACGGCAAGGCCAGCCCTTGGATCGCCCCGATGAGGATCGTTGCAGAGCGGTCCATTCTTCCGCCCGCATCCTTGCCTTTGGACGCCGAGTCGTAGGGAGCCCCTTCGGATGATGCCGGAAACGACGATCAGGATGCCTGCGCCCGCGAGGCTCGTGGCGATGATCCATAGATTGCCGAACAGGTCCTCGACCTCCGCCCCTTTTGCTCCGCCCAAGACGATTTTCTCGATCGCATATTGAAAGCCCCGACCGATCAGGCCGGTTACGAGCGTCGCGAGCGCGACCATGCCTACCAGATTCCATCGATACGGATTCTTTCTCGATAGCAGATTGCTCCAGGTCGGCCAGAAATAGACGGGGACCGCGAACATCGTTCCGGCGTGGAGCATGACGAGGAGGAAGGTCATGTCGAGAGAAGTCGGGTCGAGGCCGAGTATCTTTTCAGCGAGGATCACGCGCGCCGAACTGAAAACGGGAAGCAGCTCAGCCGCGCCCTGGACGATCGCGAGGAGGCAGATGACGAGGACGCTCAACCGCGCACTATAGGCAAGCCGGGCCCCGCCGTCAATATCGGCTTTTTCGCCTCGGGCGGCCAAGCCTGTTCGTCCCTCATCATCGGCCAGAGCAGGGCGCGCTCGGCGCCTTGCGCCTTGTCGGGCTCGGCCCCGCGCTGCTCACGGGCTTTGAAGGCGAAGCCGGACGACCGCGCCCCCGCGGTTCTCGAAATGGATCTCACCTCTCGCCTGATCCGCGAGGCCGATCATGAGGCTGCGGCCGACTTCATTCCCGTCGCCGTTGCCGAAGTCCGGGGGAAAGCCCGGGCCGGAATCGGCTATTTCCATGACCGGGCGGCCTTCTTCCCTGGCCAGTCGAATGGAAATCCGGACGCGGCCATCCTCCCCTCGTCCGTACTTCGTCGAATTCGTCAGGGCCTCGCAGATGATGAGGCCGCAAGGTACCGCCTGCTCCAGCCCTATGCGGATCGGCTCGAGACGGAGATCGAGGCTGCACTCGACCTCCGCGGCATTGGCGGCGATCCGCGCTATGCGCTCGGCGTACGCGGAGAAATCGAGGGAGGAGAAGTCTCCGCTCTCGTAGAGTATTTGATGGATCATGGCCATGCTCATGATCCGATCGGTAACCTCGCAGATATAGTTGCGGTATCCTTCGTGGCTCTTCGAGCCCGCCTGCAGGTTGAGCAGGGAGACTATGACCTGGAGGTTGTTCTTGACGCGATGGTGTATCTCCCGCAGGAGGAGGCCCTTCTCCCGGCTGGCCTCTTCGGCGCGCTCCTTGGCTAATTCGGCCGCGTCCCTCGCGGCTCTCAGCTCCTCGTTCTTCTTGAGCATTATCTGGGAGGTTATTTCGAGGGACCGCTCGAGCATCTGCCTGTCCTCGTCCGCGGCGGTATAGGCTTCATCGACGGCCTCCAGCAGAATTCGCATCTCCGGCGACTCCGGCACCGTGCCGCCGAAGGCCCGGCGGACCTGCCTTTGGAGTAGTTTGTGCATCCCTATTCCTCTGCGAACGTGGTGATCGTCATCGTCTGATTGTGCAATTCGCAGGGCCCCAGGGGCGCGAAGGGCGCGAGTTCTCCGTACGAATAGAAGCCCGCGACGGCCGTTCGGTCGCCCAGGACGTCGCGGACCGCGTCGATTTCCTCTTCGATCCTTTGCTTGAGCACGAGCTTCCGACCGACGCAGCTGATGAGGATCGCAAGGTTCGGATCTCCGCCGAAGCCGACGACGCTGTCCTGCGCGGCTCGGGCGGCTCCTTCCACGAGCCGGTTGAAGTTCGCCTTCATGAAGCGAGCGTAGGAGCCCCGAGGGATATCGCCGGCAAAGGTGAGGCTCCCTTCCGCCTCGTCCACCGCCAGGAGGGTGCGCACTATTGGCCCCCGCGCATCGGGGATGCGGAGGCTCAGGGGGAAGAATAAGCCGGTTGCGGGCAGCCCGGCCGCCTGGTCGCCGAGAAAGGTCCTATACAAC
>CAYNFM010000027.1:0-9618 GCA_964396415.1 uncultured Treponemataceae bacterium
GCCGCCGCGAAGGCGTCGTTCACGTACAGGTCCGCGAGGGGAGCGAGGCTCCGCAGGAGCCATGTCCCTAGCATTTCCGCCGCTTTCAGCTTCACCGCGCTCTCGAAGCTCGATATCTCCTCGGCAAGGTAGCGCAGGTTCCCGAGGATCACCGCCTCTCCGGCCTTCAGGGTCTTCACCGCGGCCACGGCGGCGGGGCCGCAGACATCGTCGATGTAGCCGATCTTCCTCCCCGAAAGCGCCGAGAGCTTCTCGGCGTGCTCCGCGAGGGGAATCAGGTTCTGGTAGTCCAGCGTGTCTCCCTGGTGCGCGATAAGAGCGACCTTCGCGCCGCCGTCTAACAGCGCAAGAAGGGTCGGGACCGTCTTCTCGATACGATTCGTGTTGACGATTCTCTTCGTCTTAGGATCTATCGGCGAGTTGATGTCCGGCCGGAAGATCACCGTTTTCCCCCGGAGCTCGAACTCCGAGATCGGCCTTATCCTTAAGCGAGGTCCTTCCATTTTCCTATCCCCAGGTTCGCGTTGGTCGCGTCGGTCGCCGTAATCCTGTCCTCCTGCATCCGCATCGAGGCCCGGATCCCGTCCATCGTCTCGGGAATCGTCACCGACTCCTGCGGGATGTTGATCGCGAACATCAGGTCCTTCCCGCTCTTCACGATCGAGTCCTCCCACAGGCCGATCTCGTACATGTCCCCCCGCGGGTTGCCCAGGTCCCGAGCATAGCGGAAGAAGCTCGCGTTTCCCTGGAAGCCCTCGGCGATCGTCACCACCCTGATGCGCGGGTGCTTGCGGAAGGCCGCCAGCGCCTCTTCGGGAGAAACATCCTTTTTCGTCGTCATCACGATGGTTATGATATGGCCGTGCGTGACCGGCGTATGCACGAGGATGCCCGTCGCTTCCACGTGGGGCATGATCGTCATCAGGTCGAGGGCCTGGTGGCTCGGCGCGTGGTCGATCTGCAAGGCGTTGGTCAGGCCGCGATGGTAGTCGCCGGGGTCGGCGACCCGCCTGATAATCGTGATCGCTACCTTCTCCACGCCAACCGCGCGGTCCATGCAGTCCACCGCCCGGATCAGACCCGTCGTGTTGCAGCTCGTCAGCTTGAGGAACTGCGCTCCGAGCCCCTTTTCGTAGTTCGCGTAACCGTGGAAGAAAACGTCGGCGACGGAGTTCTTCTCTCCGCCCTGGAAGATGCCTTTCTTGCCATATTTCTCGTACAGTTCCTTGTTCTTGACCCCCACGCCCGCGTTGGTCGCATCCAGCATCACATCGACCTTCTTCACCAGGTCTTCGAGGCTGCCGGATACGGGGACGCGGGCCTTTTCCAACTCCGCGAGCTTATCGGTCGCGGCCGCGTAGAAGGCGTAGGGCATGCCCTTCTCGCGCAAGGCGCGCACGGACAGCGTCGGCGCCACATCCGCTATGCCCACGAGCTCCATATCCTTCTGCAGAGCGACCCCGTCCGCGAGCCTCTGACCGATCACGCCGTAACCGGCGACTCCAACCTTGACCTTCGCCATATTACCCCCTCCCTTAGACGCCAGACTTCTCGAGAATATACTTCCTCGCCTTGATCGCATATTCGAGGGGATTCGCCAGGGCGGGGTCCTGCTCAGCCTCCACGACCCACCAGCCCTCGTAGCCTATCGATGCGAGCTCCTTGAACACGGGCGCGAAATCGAGGGAACCGTCCCCGGGCACGGTGAAGGCCCCGGCCTTGACCGCGGCGAGGAAGCTCAGTTTTTCTTTCTTCACCTTCGCTAGGACCGGGGCGCGGACATCCTTCAGGTGGACGTGCCTGACGCGCTTACCCCATTTGCGGAGGACCGCAAGGTGGTCCTCTCCCGCGAAAACGAGGTGGCCCGTGTCGTAGAGGAGGTCGAGAAGGCCGGTCCGGGTAGACTCCATGAGGCGATCGATCTCCTCGGCGGTCTGCACGCCGGTACCCATGTGGTGGTGATATGTCAGCGCCATGCCCTTTTCCTTGGCCTTCTCGCCGAGCTTGTCGAGTCCTTCGGAGAGCTTCTTCCACTCATCGTCGGTGAAGCGAGGCTTCCTGTCGAATATTGGCAGGTTCATCCCTTGGATCGAGTGCCCCTGTTCCGCCGCGCCGATCACGCGCGCTCCCACCGCATGTAGGAAGTCGCGATGCCTGATGAAGTCCCTCTCGACCTCCGCATACGGCTTGGTCGTGAGGAAGGAGGAAAACCAGGCGTTGCATACGGTGAGGCCCCGGAGGGCCAGTGCCCGGTTAAGGACCGCGGGGTCCTTGGGATACTTGTTGCCTACCTCGCTCCCCTCGAATCCCGCGAGTGCCATCTCGCTCACGCACTGCTCGAAGGGGATCTGCCCGCCGAGCTCGGGAAGGTCGTCGTTCGTCCATCCGATGGGCGCTATCGCCAGCCGCACTTTGCTCTTGCTCATGCTATCTCCTTAGAATTGCCTGGCCTTGGCTACGTTCTCGGCGACCTCCCGGGCCGCGGCCGTCACGGCGGGATTGTCGGAGACCTGCGCGGTCCCGACGCGCCACCAGGAATCGTAGCCCTTCGTCATGGACTTGGGGCTGACCTTCGCGTCGATCACCACCGGCCCCTTCTCCGCGAGGGCCTTCTTCATTGCTTCGCGGAATTCAGCCACGTTATGCGCCCGAAGCCCGACAGCTCCCCAGCTCTCCGCGTTCTTGGCGAAGTCGACGCGGACCGAATCGCCCGTGAGCCGGTCAGTCGCCTTGTCGCGCTTCCGCCACTCGTTGCCGAAATGGACGATGCCCTGGCCCACCTGCAGATTGTCGATGCACTGGAATCCCGAGTTGTCCAGGACAACCACGATGATCTTCCGGCCCTCCTGGACGGCCGTTAGGAGCTCGGTGTGGAGCATCGTATAGGCGCCGTCCCCGACGATCGCCACTACCTCGCGCGCGGGCTCGGCGATCTTAACGCCGAGGGACGCGGCGATCTCGTAGCCCATGCAGGAGAAGCCGTACTCCATATGGTAGGTGTCGGGAACGCGAGTACGCCACACGCGCTGCATGTCGCTCGGGATAGAGCCCGAGCCCGACACGACTATCGCGTCTTCAGGCAGGAGGACGTCGTTGAGCTCGCCGAGGGCCCGCGCCTGCGATAGCCCGGCGGGATCTTCCTCGGAGTAGAGCCTGTCGACCTCGGCCTTCCAGGACGCGCGTTCCTGGGCGATGGCGTCGCCCCACGATGACTTATAGCCCGCATTCGCGAGGCTCTTCGAGATGGCGGCCAACGCGAGCTTGGCGTCGGCCACTATGGGCTCGGCGTTCATCTTGTAGGCGTCGAAGCTCGCGACGTTGATCGCGAGGAATCGGCAGGAAGGATTTTGGAAGAGCCACTTCGAGCAGGTCGTGAAGTCGCCCAGACGCGTGCCCAGCGCGATCACGAGGTCGGCTTTCTTGGCGATTCGATTGGAAGCCTGGCTTCCAGTAAGGCCGATCCCCGAGAGATTGTACGGATGGTCCCACGTCACGGTTCCCTTCCCCGCCTGGGTCTCGCCGAAGGGGACGCGGAATTTCTCGCAGAAAGACCGCAGCACTTCGCCTGCGCCCGAGAATCGAACCCCGCCGCCGCAAATTACCATAGGCTGCTTGGACGCTGTGATCATCGCCGCCGCCCGAGCGACCTGGGCATCCGAGGGGATGCGGCGCTCGATGTGATGGACCCGCTTCGCGAGGAACTCTTCGGGATAGTCGTAGGCCTCGCCCTGGACATCCTGAGGGAGGGCTATCGTCACCGCTCCCGTGTCGGCGGGGTCAGTGAGGACGCGCATCGCGTTGATCATGGCGGTCATCAGCTGTTCAGGCCGCGACACGCGATCCCAGTAGCGGCTCACCGTCTTGAAGGCGTCGTTGGACGTGATGTTGCTGTCGATCGGCTGCTCGACCTGCTGGAGGACGGGGTCGGGCTGGCGGCAGGCGTAGCTGTCGCCGGGGAGCAAAAGCACGGGAATGCGGTTGACAGTCGCGGTGCCGGCGGCCGTCACCATGTTCAGGGCGCCGGGGCCGATGGAGCTCGTGACCGCCATGATCTGGCGGCGGTTGCGCTGCTTGGCGAAGCCGATGGCCGCGTTGGCGGCGCCCTGCTCGTTTTTCCCTTGGTAGAAGCGCAAGGAGTGGCCTTTCGCCGCCAGGGCCTCGCCGAGCCCAACGACAATGCCATGTCCGAAGATGCCGAATACCCCGGCTACGAATTTCGTCTCCTCGCCGTCGATCTCGACATACTGGTTGTCAAGGAATTTCAGAAGGGCTTGCGCCATCGTAAGCCTTAGGGTGCTCATCACTAACTCCTTCTATCCTGCGGCGCCCATATTTTCGCGTCGGGCGACATGACCCAGGCATGCTCGTCCACGAAAACAGGGTACGGAGCGCGGTAGCGCTTGCCGTCCAGATGCCGTATCGTCCACAAATACCAGAGCGCGTAGCCGGGGGCCGTCACCTGCGGATGGATCTGCCCCTCCCGGATGAGGACCGTGTCCTTGTCCTTCAGGAGGTAGGCATCGTCGCCCAGCGTGGTGAAGCCGAAGCCCTGCTCCGGAAGGAAGCGATAGTGGTAGATCTCGGGCTGGGGATGATGATGGGGCGGGTAGCTCGACCATTTCCCCGGTGAGGCGACGACCTCTCCGAGCACCAGATTGGAACGCGGCGCGTTCGAGTCGTCGAAGACGGCGCGCACGGTCCTAGTGCTGGTTTCGCCCATCGTGCCTTTGCCTCGCTCCTCGCTGGCGCATTCCTGGGGCCGATAGAGGTGCGCCGCGAAGTCGGCGGCGTTGTCGGTGCGGATCACCGCGAGATGCGCGCCGCGAGAGCCCGCGCTCATGCAGGCTTCCGCCTTGTTGGGCAGGTGGAGGACGGTCGGCGACTCGTCGAGCAGGCTCGAGCGCTCGGCTCGCTCCTTCCCTCCCGGCCATGAGAGCTCGAGGTCGCCCGACAAAACGAGGAAGGCCTTCTCGTCGGCCGGCCCGGACTTCCAGAACTCCCCCGGCCCCAGCGTCAGGAAGCCGAAGTCCATCAGCATGTCCGCATTGGGGCCCCTGCGATCGACGGCGGCCTCGTAGCCTCGGGCGAAAGGAAGCGGATGCTTAAGGTGCATTTCTCTGTCCTTTTACGCGATCTCGGATATCTTCACGGGACGCCCCTCGGCGAGGGACTTCTTGGCGGCGAGGGCGACGAGAAGATCCTGCAGTCCGTCCTCGCCGGTCACCGGCGTGGACTTCCCGGAGGACACGGCGTCTACAAAAGCCTTTTCCTCGGCTATGAAAGCGTCCTTATAGCGCTCGAGGAAGAAGTACAGAGGCTTGTCGCCTATGACCCCCGCCTCGTTCGAGAGCTTCACCGTGCTCGCCGTGTCGTTCGCGGCCTCGGCCGAGCCTTTTGAGCCGAAGACCTCGACCCGCTGGTCGTAGCCGTAGACGGCCTTTCGGCTATTGTCGATCACGCCGATCGCCCCGTTCGCGAACTTCAGCGTGACGATGGCCGTATCCACGTCGCCCGCCTTGCCGATGCCCTCGTCGACGAGGACGGCGCCCTGGGCGAAGACCTCCACAACATCGGAGCCGGCCTGGAACCGAGCCATGTCGAAGTCATGGATCATCATGTCGAGGAAGATGCCGCCCGAGACCGCCACGTAGGAGACGGGCGGCGGAGCCGGATCACGGGAACTGATCTTCACGATCTGAGGCGATCCGACGGCACCGGATTCGACTAGATCACGGACGCGGCGGAAGTTGTGGTCGAAGCGGCGGTTGAATCCTACTTGGAGCTTGACGCCGGTCTTTTTTACTGCCTCGAGTGCTGCCTTGACCTTGGGTACCGTCGTGTCGACCGGCTTCTCGCAGAAGACATGCTGTCCGGCCTTGGCCGCCTTGATCACGAAATCGGCGTGGGTGTCGGTGGAAGAACAGATAAAGACTGCCTGGATTTCCTTGTCCTCCAGTATGACCGCAGGGTCCTTGGCCACGACCTGGATGCCGAGACCCTTGGCCCATGCCTCGATCTGCGGCGTCATGTTGACGTCAGCGATGGCTTTGATCCTGGCCTGGGGAACGAAGTATGCAAGATTCTCGGCGTGCAGCTTTCCGATGCGACCGGCGCCGATGATACCAATGGTTATCCGATTAGCCATAAGAAACCTCCTAATTACTCCTAAATTTCTAATTTTCTAATTTCTGCAAACGATTTCAGAACCTGGACATCCTAGACCATTCATTCTTCCTTGTAAAGTACGTTCCCTAGCCAAATGCCTAAAAACTACCGGTCCCTAGTAGATCACGGGTTTTCCTATGAGCTTGACGCCTCGAGGTCGGCCGTCGAGAAGCGAAATGCTCGCGGCGGCGGATATGGTCATGGCGACATAGCCATCCCAAGCGGAAGCGCCGCCGAATCGCCTCCCTTCTTGGAGCGACTGGATCCATTCACATAGTTCCGCGAGATAAGCCTCTTGGAAGGGCGCCGTCCAGTCGCTCGTAACGGGAGCGCCCCGTAGGGCCTTGGAGCGCAGACAAATACGGTCGGGCTGGGCGGTCGTCGCCGTGCCGAACTGCCCGACGAGCTCCGCCGACACCTCGTAGCCGTAGTCGGAGCTCATGAAGAGCTCGACCGATGCGAGGCGGCCGTCGGCCATGGTCATCTGTAGGAGGAGGAGGTCCCGGCTATCGTCGGGCAAGTCTTCTCGGGACCGCAGCCCGCGAGTCGAGACCTCGGCGACTTCGGTTCCGAGGAGCCAGCGCGCCGAGTCTATATCGTGTCCCGCGGAGTTGGCGAGGATGTAGGCCCCGGATGCGTCGTATGGCGTTTTCGCGTTTCGATGGACGCCCTTCCACAGGAGGGGCCTGCCGATCGTTCCCGAGTCGGCGACTGCCTTCACCGCGGCGTGAGCCGGGTCGAAGCGGCGCTGGAAGCCCACCGAAGCGAGCCGGCGGCCCAGGCGGGACTCGGCCTCGATGACGGCCTCAGCGTCGCTCGGATCCGAGGCGAGGGGCTTCTCGCAGAGGACCGGCAGCCCGGCCTCGATGCACTCGAGAACGAGGCTCGCGTGCGTGGCATCGGGCGATGCGATCAGGACCGCGTCGACCTCGCCCGAGCCGATCAGCCTCTCCGGGGTATCGAAGACGCTCGGGCCGCCGGTTTCGGCGGCGAGGCGCTCGGCCCGAGAGCGATCGAGATCCTGCACGGCCGCCAGCTCGCAGGCCGAGACGAAGCGATGCGCGTTGCGCGCATGCTGCGCGCCCATGGAGCCCGCGCCGATTATTCCCAGCCGTATTCGCGACCCTTGCATATGCTTTTCCCGAGTCCTTCAGGCCGAAGCGGGAGCGGGCCAAGCTTCCCGCAACAGCGCCAGCGACTTGCGGACGCCCGTCGATGGATCCATCGAGGCGTCCTCCATCTCGAGGCTTACCGCGCCGCCATAGCCGACCATGCGAAGGACCGCGATCAATTCTTTCCACCAACGCGCGTCGTGCCCGTAGCCGAGCGCGACGTAGTTCCAGGCGCGGGAGGCGTAGCCGTCGACCGTTCGCGTGTCGAGGACCCCGTCCACGTCGACGAGGCCGCGCTCGAGGCGGACGTCCTTAGCGTGGACGTGGTAAAGGGCGCCGGCGGCGCCGAGGAAGCGCGCCGCGGCGATCGGCTCCCCACCCATCCAGAAGAGGTGGCTCGGATCGAGGTTCATGCCGACCATCGGACCGACCTCCGCGCGGAGGCGCAGGAGAGTGGAGGGATTGTAGACGAGTTGGCAGCCGTGGTTCTCCAGGGCGATGCGCTCGACTCCGGCATCGGCGGCCTTGCGGACCGCGTCCCGCCAGTACGGCATCGCGATCTCGCTCCATTGCCAGTCCAGGATTTCCACATTCTTCGGCGGCCAGCTCGTCGTGATCCAGTTGGGCAGGCGCTCACCGGGCCCGCCTCCGGGCAGCCCCGACATCATGACTACCTTCCGCACGCCGAGGAGGCCGGCCAGCTCGAAGGTCCCCTCGACGACGGCGCGGTGGGCCTGGCCCTCCTCGTTCGGGGCGAGCTGATTGCCCGAGCAGTTGAGGGCCTCGATCGAGAGGCCGCGGGAGCGAATCGCGTCAGCGAAGCGAGTCCGCGCAGAAGGGCTCTCCAAGAGGGCGTCGAGATCAAGATGGGGGGCTTGGGACCAGTTGCCCGCGCATAGCTCGAGGCACTCGAAGCCGAGCGAGGCGGCCTCGTCGAGCATGGCCTCGAAGCTCAGGGAAGCAAGGGAATCCGTTACCAAGCAGAGCTTCACGGCCTCTCCCCCATTCCCCCGCCTACAGGCATACGCTCTCCCCTCGCTCGAGGGACTCTCGCATGGCGACTGCGATGCGGGTCGCCTCGCGGGCGTCCTCGAGCGATCCGAGGCCGAAAGAGCCGGAGTGCAGCGTCGCTACGAAGGCGTTCGCCTCTAGAAGGAAGGCGCCGCCGAAACGGGAAAAGAAGTCGGCCTGCCCGATAGCGGCCGTTCCGCCGGATCGCTCTCGCACGATGGGAAGGTCGCATAGATCGCGGCCGCAGGTCAGGGCACCCTCGGTACCGGTGACCGACATAGTGGCTTCGTAGCCGCGTTGCGAGGTGCGAGACACATGGAAAGTCGCGAGCGCCGGGCCCTCGCCGGAGACTCCCTCAAATTCTACGGACGCGGCGGCGGTGTCGACGTCCCCGCAGGAGCCGAGGCCCGGGTACATGACGCGAGTACCGGAGGCGCTAACCTTGATCGGGCGCGCGCCATCCAGCATCCATCGGACTAGATCTATGTCATGGATGCAGCAATCGAGGAAGATGCCGCCCGAGGTCGGCGCGAACTTGATGAAAAAGGCGTTCGGGTCGACCGGATCGTGCGACTCGGCATGAATTCGGAAGACATGGCCGAGCTCCCCCGACGAGATCGCTCGCTTGACCTCGGCGTATGCGGGGTCGAAGCGGCGCATGAAGCCGATCATCGCCGCCTGTGCAGGATGCTTCCGAGCCACCGCAATCACTCGGTCGCAAGGTTCGATATCGAGGGAGAGGGGCTTCTCGCAGAAGAGGTGCTTGCCGGCTTCCAAAACTTGGATCGATTGCTCGGCATGCAGGGAAGTCGGGGTCACGAGCCAGACTGCTTCCAGCCCCGGATGGGCGAGGAGAGCTCCTAAGTCGGGATACGTCGCGATGCCGAGGCTTTCCTCAGCCCAGGCTCGCTCGGTGTCTATCGGGCTGCCGGCGGCGACGAGGGACAGTCCGGGCACTCGCTTGGCGAGGTTCTCTGCGTGACGCTTTCCGAGTCGGCCGAGCCCCACGATGCCTATTGATATTGGATGCTCCACATAATGCTCCTTGAGTAGGCGCTCATAAGCCGATCTGCAAATTGCCCAAGCTACAGGATGGGGCGATTGGCGATGAAGGGAGCGCGAACGCGCGAAGCAATCGCGCTCCCTTACGCTACAAAAAAGAGTTCTCGCTACTTGATCGACATACGGAAATCAAGAAGCGACTGGGCATTGGCCGCGGTCATCACAGTCGCGCCGGAGTCGATGCGCTTGTCGACCTTCTTGCCGGCCTTGACATCGATCGCCTTCTCGATGGCGATTCGGCCCATATCGTAGTTGCCCTGAGCGATGG
>CAYNFM010000027.1:9718-36695 GCA_964396415.1 uncultured Treponemataceae bacterium
TCGATCGCCTTCTCGATGGCGATTCGGCCCATATCGTAGTTGCCCTGAGCGATGGAGCAATACAGATCGCCCGCCAGAATGGCCTTCAAAGCATCCTCCGTGGCGTCAACTCCGATTATCGGGACTTTCTTCCCGGCCTGCTGCATGGCGCGAAGCGCTCCTAGGGCCTCCTCGTCGTTCCCGGCGAAGATACCCTTGATATTGGGCTCGGACTGGAGGACGTTCTGGGTGACGGTATATGCTTTTTCGCGGTCGCTGAAGGCCGGCTGCTTGGCGGCGATGACCATGCCCGCGGCCTTAAGCACTCCCTCGGCGCCCTTGATGCGATCGCTCATGGAAGGGTTGCCCGGTGCGCCGTCGAGAAGGATGACCTTGTCGCCCTTCTGGAGCTTGGCCGCGAGGGCTGTCCCGCCAGTCTTGCCGGCCGCGATGTTGTCGGTGCCGATGAAGGTAACGTAGTCAGTGAAGGACGCGGGCATGCCGGTATCGACGAGGATGACGGGGATGCCCTTCTTCTTGGCCTGTTCCAGCACGTTGATGGAAGCAGGGGGCTGAGAGGGAGAGAATACGATCACGTCGACCTGCTGGGAAATGACGTCCTGCACCATGTTGATTTCCTGCTCAATGGCGTCTTCTGTGGGCGGCCCGAGCAGTATGAGCTCGACGCCCGCCTTGTCGGCAGCCGCCTGAGCGCCGGCGGCAACGATCTTCCAGTACTGGCTCGACAGAGTCTTGAGGACCATTCCTACCTTGAGCTTAGGAGCCGCGATCGCGCCCGTGCTCAGCACGAGGGCGAATACGAGCGTTGTGAGGAAGGCGATCAACCTTTTCTTCTGCATATAGCCTCCTATACAAGAAACATCCACTTGCCGAGCCAAAAGGCCCGGCATAATAACCATTGAAACGGCTCCGCGGTCTACTTGCGCATGACCTTCTGGCGTACAACGTCCACGTACACGGCCACGATGATGACCGCTCCGATCGCAAAGGTCTGGAAGTTCGAATCCACGTTGAGCAGGTTGAGCCCATTGCGGAGCACCGCGATGATAAGGACGCCGATGATCGTGTTGCCGATGGAGCCGATGCCGCCGAAGAAACTCGCGCCGCCGATGATGACCGCCGCGATCGCGTCGCTTTCGTAGTCGAGGCCCGCGAGGGGATAGGCGGCGTTGACGCGTCCGACCAGTACGACGCCCGCGAGTGCGGCCGTAAAGCCGCTCAACGTGTAGACGAGATTGAGAACCTTGCTTACCTTTATCCCCGACAGACGGCTCGCCTCCTTGTTGCCCCCCACGGCGTAGATGTAGCGCCCCGTCGCCGTCCGCGTGAGAAAGAAGTAAATACCTATGTAAAGGAGGGCTACAAGGAAGAAACTGACAGGCATAGGCCCGAGATAATTGTTCCCGATGAACTGCACCTGGGCGGGAAAGAGGCTGATGGGCGCGGAGGCCGTGATGACGAGAGCGACGCCACGGGCCATCTTCTGCATGCCCATCGTCGAGATGAAGGGATGGGGCAGGTGCAGCTTAGTGAGCATGATCCCATTGAGGAAGCCGAGGAGCGACCCCACGGCGAGGCAGACCAGGATGGAAAGATAGGGATTTAAGCCGAGGTTCACGCAGAACACGCCCATGGTCATCGTCGAGAGCGCCAATACCGAGCCGACCGACAGATCGATGCCGGCGGTCAAGATGGCCAGGAACATGCCGACCGACACGATCGCGCTGACGGCGGCCTGGGATGCTACATTGGTCAGATTGTCGATCGTGAGAAAGCGGCGCGAAAGGACGGACATGACCGCGCAGAGCAAGAGCAGGCTGAGGAGCACGCCCACGCTGTAGAAGTTCTTCTTGGCCTTCTTCGATGCCGATCTGGCAGCAAGGGCAGCTTTTTCCTGGGACATCGACTTCTCTCCTTCTCTCGCGTTCATGCGCTTTCTCCTTCGACAGCGCCAAGGAGACCTGAAGCCGCGTACAGTATCTTCTCCTGGGTCGCTTCGGCCTGGGCGAATTCCGCCGCAATCTTGCCCTCGTGCATCACGATGATCCGGTCGGCCATCCCCATGACCTCGTCCATCTCGGAACAGATGATGATGATCGCCGCGCCATTGGCCAAGAGTTGGTTCATGAGGTTATAGACTTCGACCTTGGCGCCGACATCGATGCCTCGCGTGGGCTCATCGAAGATGAATATCTTCGCCTTCGTGAGCATCCACTTCGCGATGACGACCTTCTGCTGGTTGCCGCCGGAGAGCTGGCCCACGATCGTATCAACGCTAGGAGCCCGGAGCTGCAGGTCGCCGGCTATCTTCTCCGTCATCAGCCGGATCGCCTTCAGCTTCAGGAAGCCTAAACGCGAGTAGCGCTCGAGCCGCACGATGGACGAGTTGAAGGATACGCTCTTGATGAGGATGAGGCCCTGACCTTTCCGATCCTCGGTGAGGAAGGCGATACCGGCGTCGATGGAGTCCCGTGGCGAGCGGATACGGACCTTGCGGCCGAACACCCTAATAACGCCCGAGTCTATCGGATCGGCCCCGGTGATAGCGCGCGCAGTCTCCGTGCGACCCGCGCCTACCAGGCCGGCGAAACCGAGAATCTCTCCCGCATAGGCCCTGAACGATATATCGTGGAGCACGCCTGCGCGCTCGAGGCCTTCTACCGAGAGCGCCTCCTCGCCGCGCGGGCGTTTGATCTTCGGGTACTTGTTGGTTATGTCGCGGCCGACCATGAGCCGGATGATATCGTCGACGGTGGCATCAGCAATGCCACGGGTTGTGACATGCTTGCCGTCGCGCAAGACAGTCACCTGGTCGCAGATGCGCTTGACCTCGTCGAGCCGGTGCGAGATGAAGATGACGGTCACGCCCTTAGCCTTGACCTGAGCGATAATGCGGAACAGGTCGTTTGCCTCCCGCTCCGAGAGGCTCGAAGTCGGCTCGTCCATGATGATGAGTTTCGCGTCGGCATGCACGGCCTTGCATATCTCCACCATCTGTTGGTGGCCGATGCCCAGGCTGCCCGTCTTCATTCGCGGGTCGAGGTCGAGAGCTAGATCGCGCATGAGCTCCTCAGCCTCGCGCAGCATGCCCGCCCGATCGAGTAGGTCGAGATGCTTTGCCCTAAAACGCTCTCGGCCGAGAAAGATATTCTCCACGACCGTCAGGTGTGGTATGAGGTTGAGTTCCTGATAGATGCAGGCGATGCCCATCTCCATCGCCTTGAGGGGAGTTATGTGCTCAAGCCTCTGCCCGTTGAACACGATCTCTCCATCATCCGGCGAATAGGCGCCGGCGAGAATTTTGATGAGGGTCGACTTACCGGCGCCGTTCTCGCCCGTGAGCCCGTGCACATCGCCCGCGCGCACTTCCATGGTCACCTTGTCGAGAGCCAAGACGCCGGGGAAGCGCTTCGTAACTCCGTTCAAGCGAAGCAACACCTTATCGCCGCTCATTCTCGCCTACCTTACCAGATTTCTAGGTTGCAATGTGCTATTTTCTGGAAACGTTTGCAGAACAAAATAAGTATAATCCACAGTTTTTAAAGTTGTCAAATGAAATCGTTTGCAATTTTCTGAATTTACCTAAAGCCCTTTATCTTGCAGTAATACAAAAAAGAGCTGTAGAGTGTTCGCAGGATAGCGAAAATGTTGAGCATCAAGGACATAGCACGACTCGCAGGCGTCTCGCCCGCGACAGTATCGCGCGTCGTCAACCAGAAACAATACGTCAAATCGGAAATACGAGAGCGGGTCCTGGCCCTTGTCAAGGAGACTGGCTATGTCCCGAACAATGCCGCCAGATCGATGGTCCTCAAACGGACCTTCACCATCGGCATTGTCATCCCGGACGCCTTCAACATGTTCCAGCGACAGCTCTTCGCCACGATCGAGCATTACCTCGAAGGCTTCGGCTATAGGACATCCTTCTTTTTCGTAAAATGGGAACCGGAGAGCGAGCTGCGCTGCATGCGTAGGCTCAAAGGCGAGAAGCTGGACGGCATCATCATGATCCACGAGGTGAGGCACCCGGATTTCTACGAATACCTCGATAAAGCGGCCTTGCCCGTCGTGCTCTGTACATTCGATCGCGAAGGGCTGGACTTCCCCTCGATCCACGTGGACGAGGAAGCGGGATCGAGGGCAGCCACCAACCATCTCCTCGGACTGTGCCACCGGAGGATAGGCCTGCTCTCGGGCTCGCATTTCTCCTTCGCCACGCAGCGCGCGGTCGGATATCGAGCGGCTCTCGAGTCTGCGGGCATCGTCTACGACGAGGAGCTCGTCGTACAGGCCCCCTACTACAGCACCGAGGAGGGACGGATAGGCATGAATATCCTCCTAGAGAGGACCACGCGGTTCACCGCGGTGTTCGCGGAGACCGACGAGCTCGCGATCGGCGCTATCCGATCCTTGTACGAGGCCGGACTCTCGGTACCGCGCGACGTCTCGGTCATCGGTTTCGACGACATCGACATCTGCCCCTTCTTGTCGCCTGGCCTCACGACAGTACGCCAGCCTATCCAGGAGATGGGTATGAGGACCGCCGAGATCATGTCAAAGTTGGTCGCGGGCGAGGACGCGGAGTCCAGCTCGACGGTTCTCGGCTACGAGCTGGTAGTCCGAGGGTCCACCTCCGCGCCGAGATAATCGGCGATCAGAATCCCATAGAAATAATTTGACAATTAGGAATACTTGAACATAAAATAATCATCAAAATTGGTAACGTTTGCAGATTTTCAAAATATAGGGGACGTTCGACCTCGGTTTGAATTAATTATTCAGGATTAGGAGGACTCAACGATGAGAATTCGCGCCAAGCTCGTCTTGCTGATCGCCAGCATGGCCGCCCTATTCATCTTGGCGGGCGCCCTCTACTTCATCCTTCTCCTGCCGGCCACTAAAATGGAAAGCGAAAAGACATATTTCATCAGCCTCTCCGAGTCGCTCATGGCGCAGCAGATAGAGCTGAATAGGGTACCATATGTCACGCTCGCGATAGCGACCGACAGCCTCGATGTATCCGCACGCAAAGTCGACAAGTCCTTCGCCGACCTCGGTAAGATAAAGGCCCTTACGAAGGCAAGCCCCGAGGTCGAGAAGGCCATACAGATCATAGTCAACCTGAAAGAGCTGAACGATAATCGATACCAAAAGCTAGTCGATGATTTCGGCGTCATCAAGCAGGATATGACGACGATTTTCATCTTCAGCGACAACATCAACCTGAATGATGTATTCACGACGAAATCCCAACCGAAAAAGCAAGCGGCCATCGACGCGGTCCTGCCCAATTTCAACTCGCTAATTACCGATATCGCGGTAATGAACAATTCCTTGGATTCCTCGGGAACCGTCATTTCCAAGCAGTATGCGATCATGGATAAGCAGATATCGGCCATTCGAGCCAGAGCCTTGACATTGGCCTTGAGCATCGTGCTCGCCATCGCCGGCATCACCATAGCCGGAGCCATGCTCGTAGCGGCAAGCATAGCGAGATCTATAATCGGCATCGAGAAGATTGTCGCGCTCATAAAGGATGGCGACCTCACCCAGAGGTTCAAGGTTCTTTCGAAGGACGAAATCGGAAAGCTCACGAACAATCTCAACCTATTCCTCGAAACCCTGGCGGCCTCCATGCTCAGGATCAAAGAGGTGTCCCAGGCCAATATAGATGCCAAGAATAAGCTCGTCGACGCAAATACCGAGGCCTCGGGCGCTTCCACTGAAATTCAGGCGAACTCGGTCTCGATTCGAAAGCAGGTCGAAGCGCTCGACGCGCGGATCGAGGAATCGGCCGGGTCGGTCGGCAAGATAGGCTCGAGCATCGCCGAGCTGAATACGCAGATCGAGTCGGAGAGCGCCATGGTCGAGGAGGCGACGGCATCGGTGACGGAGATGCTTTCGTCGCTCGAGAACATGAGCAGGATCACCGAGAAGGACCAGCGGGCCGCCGAGGACCTCGTCAGCGAGGCGATGCGCGGCCGCGCGGTATTCGAGACTGCCTTCGATAAGATCAAGGAGATCCCGCGCAGTATCGTCACGATTCGCGAGATGGCGGACATCATCCAGGGCATCGCCTCCCAGACGAACCTGCTCGCCATGAACGCCGCCATCGAGGCGGCCCATGCGGGCGGCGCGGGGCGGGGCTTCGCCGTCGTCGCCGACGAGATCCGGAAGCTCTCGGAGGCCTCGACAAGCAGCTCGAGCGACATCGCCGAATCGATCAAGGCCATCGTCAAGACCATCGAAGTCGCCTCCGGCGCCAACGTCGAGACGACGAGCGCCTTCGCGTCGATCGACAGCAGGATCCGCGAGGTATCGAAATCGATGACCGAGATATACTCCAGCATTACGGAGATCCGGACGGGGAGCCAGCAGATACTCTCGGCGATGGTCGAACTGCAGGAACGATCTCTCAGGGTCAAGGAAGGCTCCAAGGCAATGGACGAGGGCTCGGCCGATATCAAGACGATGATGAACGACCTCCGGAGGATATCGAGCGAAGTGACCTCGAACATCTCCGAGATCGCGATCGGCATCGGCGATATCGGCAACTCGCTACGGAAGGTCACCGACCTGTCCGAGGAGGTGGCGTCCGGGAGCATAAAGCTCGACGGCGAGGTTAACTGCTTCAGGACTGCCTGCGTCGATCCGGAACCCCTTGACGATACTGCGGTGCCGGTTCTCCCAAAAGGTTCATGACCGCGCGTACTCGCCGAGGAAGTGCCAAGAATAGTGAAAGATTCCAATACCCCGATAAGGTCTACGTAGTCCTCGTTGATTTTTCGCATTTGTGCCGGGCCGAGGTCCTTGGGGCCTCGATCACGGCGAAGGCGACTTTGAGGTTTTTATTCGCGGTTGGGAGGACCTTGACGTTCTCAAGATTCTTGAAGGACGTTTCTACTCCGCCGCTCGCTTCGGTGAAGGCTTGGTACGCCGAGACGATGGGCCTGAAAGATAGCTTGTTCAAAGCCACCTGCCGAAGCCTCATCGCGTAGGACAGGCCGATTAAATAGGACTTCTCCTTTTCCATTTTACCGGCCGGCACGAGAAGCACGAAGCACAGGGAGACTGCCGTCGCGAACAGAGCTAGGATGCCGACTATCAATAGCGTAAGCCTCGTTCGTATTTTCATTTAAATAGAAATCATGAGTCCGAGCTCCGCCGCCTCGATGCGTTCGGCGGTCAGGCCGAAGCGGCCCTGGATGTACTCAGTACTCCTGGGACCCCACCTCGCCGAACTCGTCCTGCACGCCGATTCGCCAGAACTTGACGACGATGCCCTCCTCGGGGAGGGTCTCCGCCACGGCCCCGCCCAAGGCGCCGGAGGCCTGGACGTTCTCGCAGGCGACGGCCCGGCCCGTCTCCCTCGCGAAGCCGAACAGGGTCTCGACGTCGAGGGGCTTGAAGCTGAGGACGTCGACGACCGTCGCCTTCACGCCGCGGGAGAGGAGGCTATCGAAGGCCTTCAAGGCTTCCCCGACCATGAGGGCCCCGAGGGCGAATATCGCGATATCCCGCCGCGACGGACGATCTTCGACCTGTCTATTTCGAATTTCTCGTCCGCGGGGTAGAGGATGTCGGCGCTGCCGCGGGGCATGCGGATATAGACGCAGCCGTAGCGCTCCGCCGACCGTCGGACGAGGGAGGACAGGCTCACGGGGGCCGACGGCTCGAGCACCCAGAGGCCTGGTATGGCTCGCATAAGCGCCAGGTACTCGAAGGGCATGTGGCTGCCTTCGTTGTACTTGGCCGTGGCGTCCGGGTCCGTCCCGACGAGTTTCACGTTGAGCTGCGCGCAGTTCGCGGAAAAAAAGAACTAGTCGTAGTCCCACCCGCGAAGCTCCCGAAGGGGATCGCGAAGGGAACCTTCCACGTCTTGGGCGTCGATGAGAACTTTGCCGAGAGCATCGGCGCGAGGGCCGATGCTCTCGGCGACCGCATTGGCCCTTGCGGGATCGATATCCGTGACCGCGACAGCTGTCGCTCCGGACAGGATATGGGCGATTCTTCGGGTGTGATCCTGTCCGATTTTCCCGACTCCGATTACTCCGACTCTAACTGCCATGTCCGCAACTCTCCCCTGACCACGAGCATTTGCATGCATACTCGCAAACATTGCCAAAACTTCCACCAATCTTATCCACTTTTGCGATCTGTCAAACGGTTTCTTTCTTTTCTTAAGGCCTTGTGCCGCGGAAGACATGGAGAGTAGATTGGCAACGGTACCAGCAATGATTAGTATAAAGGACGTAGCGAGGCTCGCTGGCGTTTCGGCCTCCACTGTCTCGCGGGTGGTCAACCAACGCCAGTACGTCAAGCCGGAGATACGGGAGCGCGTCCTCGCCCTCGTGAAGGAGACCGGCTACGTGCCGAACAACGCGGCGAGATCCATGGTGCTCAAGCGCACTTTCACCGTCGGCATCGTGATTCCCTATGCGTTCAACATGTTCCAACGCCAGCTTTTCTCATCAATAGAGCACCATCTGGAGAGTTTCGGCTACCGCACGTCCTTTTTCTTCGCAAAGTGGGAGCCCGAGAGCGAGCTCAAGTGCCTCCGGAGGCTCAAGGGCGAAAAGCTGGACGGCGTCATCATGATCCACGAGATACGTCATCCCGAATTCTACGAGTACCTCTCGCGCTCCACGCTGCCCGCCGTCTTCTGCACCTTCGAGAGGCCCGAGCTCGACTTCCCTTCGATCCATGTCGACGAAGAAGAGGGGGCGCGGGCGGCTACCCGCCACCTCATCGAGCTGGGCCACCGCAGGATCGCCCTCCTTTCAGGATCGCAGTTCTCCTTCGCCACCCAGCGCGCGGTCGGCTACCGCACCGCCCTCGAGGCCGCGGGCATAGCCTTCGACGAGAAGCTCACCGTGCGCGCCCCTTATTACAGCGCGGAGGAAGGGCGGGAGAGCATGCGGGACCTGCTGTCGTCGGCCAGGCCTTTGACCGCGGTATTCGCCGAGACCGACGAGCTGGCGATCGGCGCGATTCGCGCGCTCTTCGAGTCGGGCTTCTCGGTCCCGCGGGATGTCTCCGTCGTCGGCTTCGATGACATCGATATCTGCGCTTTCCTTTCGCCCAGCCTCACGACGGTGCGTCAGCCCATTCAGGAGATGGGGAAAAAGACTGCCGAATTAATGTCCGGTCTCATCGCAGGGGAGGAAATGGACACGAGTTCTATGGTATTCGACCATGAGCTCATAGTTCGCGAGTCGACCGCTGCCCCCAAACACTCGAAAAACAGGCATGGGAAATAGCGCTTTGTAGGGATCTTACGACCGCTTGAATTACTGATGCGAAAACTCTGAAAGGCTGCAGTTCCTCAAGGTCACGCGGCAATAAATCGAGCACGGCTCGGTGCTTAAGAATTATACCATGCGGTGTGTCGGCATCGGGTATCTTGGAAGGGACGGCCGGGATCGGAGCCGTCCCTTCCCCGCGAAGGGACCTTGCTTACACGAAGAGGTCGCGGCAACCGTGGAGGGTCTTCTGATACAGGGGCTCGAAGCCGGGCATGAGTGAAGGAAACTGAGCCTTCGCCTCGGCGTACTCCCGCTCGATGAGCCTCTCGCACTTCTCGCGCGTAGCCGGGCTCGCGAAGTCGTCGACCCATTCCCGGAACGTGAGTATCGCGTTGAGCTTGCAGAAGTTGCCTTCGGTGCAATCGCGGAACATGCGCATGATGCGGGCGCCCGTGCGGCCGATGCGGTATCCCGCCGTGCAGAAGCTCGTGATGTGGCCTTCGTCGGCCAAATCGCCGACCAGCTCCTCGAGGCTCCTGGGATCGCCCAGCAGGAACTGCTGATTCTCGAGGTCCTGCTCGCCCGTCCCGCGGTCCCGCTCCGGGCTCGTTCCCTCGCTGTAGGCGCCCAGGCCTATCCTGGTGCCGGCGTCCATCTGGGTGATCCCGCGGCGCACGGCCTCGTTTCGGATGGGAGCCGGCTCGCGCGCCGTGCAGATGAGGCCGGTGTAGGGCACGGCCAGGCGAAGGATGGTGATCAGCTTCAGGAAGTCCTCGTCGCTCACGCGACGGTCCTTCGCCTCGAGCCATGGGGCGTTCGAGGCGGGCTCGAGGCGCGGGAAGCTGATCGTATGGGCGCCCACGCCGTTGAAGCGCCTCTCCAGCTCGCGGGAGTGGCTGACCAGGCCGAGCAGCTCGAAGCGCCAGTCCGCGAGTCCGAAGAGCGCGCCGATCCCCACGTCGTCGACGCCTGCTTCCATTGCCCTATGGTGGCAGTACAGCCGCCAGCGGAAATCGCCCTTGATCGTCCGCGATGGATGGACACGGGCGTACGCCCTGCGATCGTAGGTTTCCTGGAACACCTGGAAGGTGCCCATCCCCACCTCGCTCAGCCTCCGGAGCTTTTCGATGCTCATGGGGGCGGCGTTCACGTTTACCCTGCGGATATTGGCCTCGCCCTTGCGGGTTTGGACCTTGACGGAATAGATGGTGTCTATGGCGCTTATCATGTAATCGACGTCGCTGTCGGGATGCTCGCCGAAGACCACGACGAGGCGCTTGTGGCCGAAGTCGCGCGTCAGGGCCTCGGCTTCCCGGCGTACCTCGTCCAGAGTCAGGCGACGCCGCTTCATCTCTCCGTTCTCGGCGCGGAAGCCGCAGTAAACGCAGGAATTCACGCACTTGCTGCTGAGATAGAGCGGCGCGAAGACGACTATGCGGTTGTTATAGACCTTAGTCTTGATGGCCAGCGCCGCGTCGATCATCTCCTGCCAGGTTTCGGGGGAGCGAACGCGCAAGAGGCAGCCGACTTCCTCGAGATCGAGAGCCTTGATCGAAGAGGACTTGGCGAGGATGTCCCTGACTTCCGATACGGAAGGCTCTCCGCGTCCATCTGCGACTATCCCGTCGATGCGCTCGTCGTCGATGAAATCCTCGCCGCCCTCGAGGTAGCGGTCGATCTCGCCGCGTACGATGACGTTCCCGGCCCAATCCTTCGGCGGGACGCTTCCCTCGGGCGCCAAGGGAGCGATCGGCCGTTCCAGGACGACCGTCTCAGGACGATGTGCGATACTCATGCATCCCTCCGTTTCGAAAGGACACACCGGGGCGCGGGCGCCTCGAAGGCCGTAGCCGATCCGTGGCCGAGTCGTTTGCGGTAGGTCGGATATCCGGTCCGGTCTCTTCTTCCTCGGGGCCCGACGGGCGCTTCGGAGTCCGATGTGCGGTGACGCTTCGGCGGCAGGGCGATGATTGTCGCTGACTTCCGTCTCGGCGGTCTCCATACTACCGGAGAGGCGGGATTCGGTCAATGCGCCACGAGGCGAGATATTCGTCCACCGCCCTCCTGATCGCCGCGACGTGCGCGGGAGTCGTGCCGCAGCAGCCGCCTACCACATCCACCCCCGAGCCCAACATTGCCGGCACGAGGGCCGCCGCGTACTCGGGACCCTCGGGGTAGGTATCGATCCCGTCGACGCTCGTCGGCAGGCCCGCGTTGGCCTGCGCCGCGATCGGCGCTCCGCGGGCCGCGGGCCGCATGGCCTTTATCACTTCTATCATCCCCGCGAAACCGTCGCCGCAATTCGCTCCCACGATATCCGCGCCGGCATCGAGGGCGGCGGCCGCGGCGGCCCCGGGCGAGAGTCCCGACAGGGTACGATAGCCGCCCCGAGGCGTCCTGCCGAAGCTGAACGTGCAGATGACCTCGAGACCCGTCGCTTCCTTGGCGGCGCGGACGGCGATGGCGGCCTCGTCGGCCTCGCTCATCGTCTCGATGCAGAGCGCGTCGGCGCCTCCGCGCGCCAGGGCGATGGCCTGTTCCCGGAACGCGTCGCGAATCTCCTCGCTCGTAAGATCGCTCAGCGCCGGTATTTTGCCCGTCGGACCCATCGTGCCTACGACCCAGGCTCGGGAGCCGACGGCCTCGCGCGAAAGGCGGGCCGCCGCCTCGTTGAGCTCGGCCGCCCGCTCCGACAGGCCGTAGGCCGAAAGCCTGATCCTCGTGCCGCCGAAGCTGTTGGTACCGATCATATCGGCGCCGGAAGCCAGGTAGCTCGAGGCGATGTCCCGGACGTCCGAGGGCCTTAGGGAGCACCAGAGCTCGGGACACTGTCCTTTGCCCAAGCCCCTTCTAAAAAGGAAGGTGCCCCAGGCCCCGTCCGATACGAGCGCTCCGCGTTCCTTGGCGGCCGCGGCGATGCTTGTCCTCGCCATGGAGGAATCTTACAGCGGGACAGGGGACGCGGAAAGCCGAAAAATGTTGACTACCGGGCTCTAAGAGCGTACAAATGATGCCAATAACCTACCGGGAGCATTCCGACCGATGACTTATCGAACATCGCGCAACTTGGTCGAGCTGGGAACGATGGGAACGGCGGCCCTCGCTTTCCTGATCGTGCCCCTCGTGGCGATGCCGGGCTTGGCCTTCCCCGCGGCCATGGCCCTGGGCGCCGCCGCATTCATCGTATTCTATATCCTGAAAAACGCGTCCGCGTCCGCGCTCGAGCACAGGGCATATTCCCTCAGCTTCCAGGGGCGAGAGACTCGCATCATCATGGAATTCACCGAGCGGCTGGGCGTCTGCTTCACCGTCCTCGACCTGGTAGAGGCGATGCGCGATAGGCTCGAGAAGGCCGCGGACATGGGCGTCATCCTCATAAAGTCCTCTTCATGGGAGCCGGTATACCGGAGCCCCTCGGCGGCCGCCACCGACCCCAGGCTCATGGAGACGCTGGAGCAGCGATTCAAGGACCAGGCGGAGGGCGTCTGCTTCGTCACCGAGGATCTCTCCCCCGCCAAGGGAAATAAGTCCGCCCGCGGCTTCCTCGTTTGCGCGAAGGGCTACCACCTCTTCGTCCTCACCCGCCTTTGCGCGCTCATCGAGCCCGAGGCCTTCAGGACGCTCTACGGAGAGCTCGGCATCTATTTCGACCGCGTGGTCACGGTATCGAGCCTTTTCGAGGTCGCCTCCCTCTCCAAGGAGTGGCAGCTCATAGCCGAGACGCAGCAATCCTTCCTGCCCCGACAGCTGCCCAGCCCCAAGAAAATCGAGCTCTCGGTATTCTACCGTCCTCTGGTCAACGTCTCCGGCGACTACTACGACGCCATCCAGGTGGACGAGGACCGGACCCTGCTCGTCGTCGGAGACGTCTCGGGCAAAGGACTCGCCGCCGCCCTCATCATGGGCATCATCGTCAACACGATCCGCGTGATGGCCGACAAGACCGACCTCGCGGCCATGGTACGAAGCGTCGACGCAGCAGTCAGGGACATGGGTTTCGACGACAAGTACACGGTCATGTTCGTCGGCCTCGCGGATATCGCCAAGCGGACCTTCCGCTACGTGAACGCCGCGATGGCGGACCCGATACTCATCACGCAAACGGCGATAGGCCCCAAGGTAGTCAGGCTCCAGCCGACCATGGGCCTCGTGGGCCTGATACCCTTGAACGACGTGGTCGTGGAGGAGCTGCCGCTCAGCACGGACGAGATGATCCTCCTCGCCTCGGACGGCGTCACCGAAGTATCGGACGCCTCCGGCGCGAGGCTCGGCGAGACGGAGCTCTTCGAGCGGTCGCTGGCCCAGGGCTCCAAGTCGAGCGCGGCCGATCTCGTCTCCAGCGTCAGCGCGATGCTGTATTCGTTCGTCGGGGACAATCCTCTCAAGGACGACGTCACTATCCTCGCGGCGAAGGTGGGCAGGCTATGGGACTGACTATAATCGCCTTCGTCTCCATCCCCGGATTCATCGCCCTGTTCCTCATAGTCTTTCGACGCGGCAGGGAAATGCCCGGCCAGGTTACGGTAGCCTCCATCGCCGTCGTCCTCGCGGCGTATTCGCTCGCCCAGGGCCTCGTGTTCATCCTTTCCGGGCCGGGACCGGGACAGGGCAGCGCCCTTTCCCTCGAAAGGGCCTCCGGCGCGCTCATGGTCCTGACCCATGTCCTCCTCCTCCTCTTCGCGTTCAATTTCCCCACGCCCTTGCCGAATTCGCTGCGCAGGTTCGTTTGGGTACTAGTCGTTCCCCTTACCCTCGTCGCGACCTACGACGCGGCCTTCACCATGGACTATGTCACCTCGATATTCCGGCCATGGACGACGATCTTCCGAACCGAGGGCAAGTACTACGACCTGTTCGTGCTGGGCGACGCCGCGGCGGCGGTCCTCGCTGCCTTCGTATTCGCGATCCGCGCCGCGGCCGGGAAAAGCACCGTGCAAAGACAGCGCTCGGCCGTCGCGGCGGCCTTCATCGTCGCGGGCGCCGTCCTCGTCTTCGCTTCGACCGGCCTCGCCGCGGCGGGCCAGGCGAAGAGGCCGAGCACCGTATTCACCCCCGCGGCCGCCCTGGTCCTGGCGGGAGGCCTAGTCTATGCCTTCCGCCTTTCCCGGCTCTTCGACTGGCGCGCGATCGGCAGGACCGTCCTCGGCTACGGCGCGCTCCTCGTCATCGTGGGCCTGCCGACGGGCGCGGCCGTCTCGGGACTCGTGGCCCTGGGCGGCGTCACGTCGCCGATCATCCCGATTCTCGGCGGCGTCGCGGTCTTCGTCGGGGCATCCCTCCTGGGGCGGCTCTTCTTCGCCCGCTTCTTCGAGCGCCTCAGCGCCCGCGGAGACTACCGCGAGAAGCTCGAGTCGGACCTCGCCGGGGCGGATCTCTCGCAAGGCCGCGACGCCGTGCTCGCGGAAGTCTACGGCTACCTCTCCAAGGCCTTGGATTTCAAGGATTTCACGGTTCTCATAGACGACGACCAAGGCTTCATGCGCACGGTCTACTCGCCTACGGGGGGCCGGGCGACGATCGATCGGGGATCCAAGCTCTGCGAGCTGTTCGAGAGCTCGAGCTCGAGCGTCGTCCTGAAGTCCGAGGCGCAGACGGGCTCCGACTACGCCGATGCGCGCGAGCCCCTCCTCGAGCTCTTCGAGGCTCTCAGGGCCGAAGCCCTGATCGTCGTCCTCGAAGGCCGCCGCACGATGGGCCTTTTCGCGCTCGGGGCCAGGAGCACGGGGGCCGAGTATACCGCCTACGATTACGATACCTTCAAGGCCATCTACGGAAAGCTGTTCGTCATCGCGTACTACCTCAAGAACATCGCCCGGGAATCCATAATGACGACGGTGGACCGCGAGGTCGCCCTCTCCGACCAGATCATCCGCTTCGCCCTGGAAAAGGTCGAGCGCATTGAGCATCCCAAGGCCGACGCGGCTTGGGTGGCTCGCTCGGCCAGGAGCCTCGGCGGCGACTTCATCGACTTCGTCAGGCTCTCCCAGGACCGCTGGTTCGTCGTGATGGGCGACATCTCGGGAAAGGGCCTGTCGGCATCGATGAACATGCTCATCCTCAAGTCGATGATCCGTACCTTCCTCCGAGTCGAGAAGGACTTCGTCGGCCTGGTTTCGCGCGTCAACGCCTTCATCAAGGACAATCTCCCCAAAGGGACTTTCCTGGCCGGGGTCTTCGGCTACCTGGACCTCGCCAAGGACATCTTCTACTTCATCAATTGCGGAGTCCCCACGATCCTGCTGTACTCGCCTGGCTTCGACACCTTCATAGAGGTGCAGGGAGAGGGCAGGATCCTCGGTTTCGTAAAGGATATCTCCCCTTATCTTAAACCCAGGAAATTGGTCCTGCCGGCCGGCTCCGCGCTGGTGACCGCGACGGACGGCATCCTCGACAGCGAGAACCTCCGCGGCGAGCGCTTCGGCAAAGAGCGTCTGCGCCGCTCGATCCGCGAGAGGTTCGACCTGACGGCCGCCGAGATAACCTCGGGAACGATGGACGATTTCTCCGCCTTTACCGACAGGATCCAGGAGGACGATATCACCCTCTTCGTGATGAAGCTCAGGCAAAGGAGCTCTACATGACCCAGCTCGATATATCGATTCGCAACGAGCATCACCGGCTCGTCCTGTCGGTCTCGGGGCCAATAAACAGCTATACCTTCACCGACTTCCAGGAAAAGGTCTACAAGGCTATCGCCCAGGCGGATACGGCGGTCGACATGGAGCACGTCACCGGTCTCTCGTCCGCGGGGATAGGGGTGATCATGACGGCGATGGAAGACGCCGAGACCACGGGCCACGGCTTCGCCATCGTCAATCCATCGGAGATCGTGAGACTCGCCATCGAATCGACGGGCTTCGGGGATCGATTCCCCATCGTCAAGACGCTCAAGCAGGTCTGACATCCGTCATGATGGGCCGCCAGGGCCATAGGACCGGGCGCAGCGTGTCGCTCGAGGCGACTCCCGCCTCGATCCTCGAATTCGAGGACTTCGTCGACTCCCTCGATATCCTTTCGCCGAAGGATCGGAATCGCCTCAAGCTCGCGGGCGGCGAGATCCTCGACAATATAGTCAAGCACGCTACGCCCCTGGAATCCCGCGGGATCGAGGCGAGGGCTTCACGCAGCGGCGGCTCGATCCTGTTGGCTTTTTACTTTCGCTCGCCCAGCTTCGCCGTCTTTGCCGGGGAAGACGGGCCTTGGTCCGTCTACCCCGAGCCCCTATTCGACCCGGCGCACCGCCGATGGCGCGGCATGGGCCTCCTGATGTGCCGTAACCTGGCGAAGCGACTCGTATTCCGTCCCGGCGAATCCATGGACAGGATTTTCCTCGAGTTCGAGGCCGAGCGATGAGTATATTCGGAATCATGAAGGTCGCATCGAAAGAAGAGTACGCCCTCCTGGGCGGCGGATGCTTCTGGTGCCTCGAAGCCGCTTTCGAGGACTTGCCCGGCGTGACGGGCGTCACGAGCGGATACGCGGGAGGCCGCGTCGACGGCCCGCGCGAGCCGCCGAGCTACGAGGATGTCTGCACGGGCGAGACCGGCCACGCGGAGGTCGTCCGCGTGGCCTTCGATCCCGAGAAGATCAGCTACGGGGCGATTCTCGACCTTTTCTGGAAGATCCACGATCCGACTACCCTCAACAGGCAGGGGGCCGACGTGGGCACCCAATACCGCTCGGTGATATTCTACTTCGACGAAGCCCAGAAGGCGGCCGCCGAGGCATCGATGGATGCCCAGGCGATACGCTACGAAACGCCCCTCGTCACCGAGCTCCTTCCCGCTCCCCGATTTTGGCCCGCCGAGGATTACCACCAAGGCTACTTCCGCAAGCATCCGGACGCGGGCTATTGCAGGGCGGTGATCGCCCCCAAGCTGGCCAAGCTCCGCCCGCATTAATAGAACCGAAAAACCTTTCGCTTTGCTACGAGCCGCGTTACAGTAGCGACGGAGGAAAAGCATGTCGATCTTCCCCCGCAATATGTCCATCGGGGCGGCCAAGAAACTGACCGCCGCCCACGCAGCCAAGACGGATCCCGCCGACGAGAAGCGGCTCCGCGACGCCTGCGCAGCCGATCCCGACGCGGCGCTGGCCCTCCTGGACTCCTCCCGCGAGGGATTGGCCGCCCAGGAGGCGGAGGAAAGGCTCAAGACCTACGGCCCCAACGTCCTCTCGGGCGAAAAGCGCAAGGGCTTCGTCCAGGAGATCCTCGGGCGCTTCAAGGACCCCTTGGCCATCCAGCTCCTCGTCATCTGCATAGTCTCCTATGCGATGGGGGATCTGCGCGCCGGCACGGTCGTCCTTGGCATGATCTTCATCAGCGTATTCCTCGCCTATTTCCAGGAGCGCCGCTCGGGCGACGCCGCCGAGAAGCTCAAGCTGATGATCCACGCGAGCGCCGTGGTGCTGCGCGGCGGCAAGGAAGCCGAAGTGCCGATAGCCGAGATCGCGCCGGGCGACGTGGTCGCCCTGTCGGCGGGCTCCATCGTTCCAGCCGATATGCGCATCGTCGCGGCCAAGGACTTCTTCGTCACCCAGGCCGCCCTCACCGGCGAGTCCCTTCCCGTCGAGAAGGAAGTCTCCGCGAGCTCGGCGGCCGGCCAGGCCGACGCCGGCATCTTCGACCTCAAGGACGCCTGCTTCCAGGGCAGCACGGTAGTTTCCGGCTCGGGCCGGGGCCTCGCGGTCAACACCGGAATGCGGACCTTCCTCGGCAGCGTCGCCGCCGACCTCTCGGAGCCCAAGGGCGCGACGGACTTCGACAGCGGCACCAAGGGCTTCGTGAAGCTGATGGTGCGCTTCATGCTCGTGATGGTCTCGATCACCTTCCTCATCGTCGGGATCACCAAGCACGATTGGCTCCAGGCCCTCCTCTTCGGCCTCTCGGTCGCGGTGGGCCTCACCCCGGAGATGCTTCCGATGATCGTCACCGTCTGCCTCTCCAAGGGGGCGGTCTTCATGTCCCGCAAGAAGGTCATCGTCAAGAAGCTCAAGGCGATACAGAACCTCGGATCGATGGACATCCTCTGCACGGACAAGACGGGCACGATCACCCAGGACAAGGTGGCCCTCGAGCGCCACGTCGACGTGACGAACAGGCCGAGCGAGGACGTCCTGCGCTACGCCTGGATGAACAGCTACTATCAGACGGGCCTGCGCAACCTCCTCGACCTCTCGATCCTCTCCAACGAGGACCTCGACGTCGAGCGATCCTGCCGCAAGGTCGACGAAATCCCCTTCGACTTCGTCCGGAAGCGCATGTCGGTGATCATCGAGTACGAGGGCGACCACGTCCTCATCTGCAAGGGCTCGGTCGAGGCGGTCTTCGAGGCCTGCGACCGCTACCAGATCGACGAGGACGTGCTGCCCCTCATCGACATGCTGCGCCAGGACATCCTCGAGGAATACGAGAGCCTGTCCAGGCAGGGCTTCCGCGTCCTCGCGATCGCCTACCGCGAGTACCCGAAGGACAAGGAGGTCTTCTCGGCCGCGGACGAGTCCGGCCTCATCCTCCTCGGCTACCTCGCCTTCTTCGACCCGCCCAAGGACTCGGCCGAGAAGGCCATCCGCACCCTGGGCGAGCACGGCGTGAGGGTGAAGGTCCTCACCGGCGACAACGAGCTCGTGACCAGGAAGATATGCGACGAGGTGGGCTTCGGCGCCGAGAAAGTCGTCACCGGCAAGGACCTGGACGGCATGGAGCCGGCCGCCTTCGCGCAGGCCGTCCGCGAGCACGACGTCTTCGCGCGCCTCACGCCCGGCCAGAAGGAGGGCATCGTCCGTTCCCTCAGGGAGCAGGGCCACGTCGTCGGCTTCATGGGCGACGGCATCAACGACGCGGCCGCGATGCGCGCCGCCGACGTGGGCATATCCGTCGACTCCGCGGTGGACGTGGCCAAGGAGTCGGCCGACATCATCCTCCTCGAGAAAAGCCTCCTCGTCCTCGAGGACGGGATACTCGAGGGCAGGCGCCTCTTCAACAACATCCTGAAGTACATCAGGATGGGAGCGAGCTCCAACTTCGGGAACATGTTCTCGGTGGTCGGCAGCGCCTATCTCCTGCCCTTCCTACCCATGGCCCCGGTGCAGATCCTGCTCAACAACCTGCTCTACGACGTCTCGCAGACGGGCATACCCCTCGACAACGTCGACGCCGAGGCGGTCAAGGCGCCGCAGAAGTGGGACGTTTCCCTCATCCGTAAGTTCATGATCCGCATAGGGCCGATCTCGTCGATCTTCGACTACGCCACCTTCGGCCTCATGTGGTGGGTCTTCGGCTGCTCGGCCTGGCTCCTGCCCGGAGCCGACAAGCCCAGGCTCGAGGCGCTCTTCCACACGGCATGGTTCGTCGAGTCCCTCCTCACGCAGACTCTCATCGTCCATATCATCAGGACCAACCGCATTCCCTTCTTCCAGAGCCGCGCGAGCCTGGCGATGACCTTCACCACGATCGTCGTGATGGCGATAGCCGTGGCCCTGCCCTATATGCCCTTCGCCTCCTTCTTCGGACTCGTGCCCCTCCCGGGCCGTTTCTGGCTCTGGATCGTCGCTTTCCTGGTCCTTTACTCGATGCTGACCCACGTGGTCAAATCCGCCTTCGCCCGCGGCAAGGGAGGTATCGCCAAATGAAAAGCCTGCTCGAGGCCCTCAAGGAGGGCCGCCTCGTGGAGCTGCCGGACGATGACAAGGAAGACTCTCTCGAGCTCCTCGCCCACCTCATCGAAGCCGTTCCCGACATCGGCTCCAAATTCGACCTCATGAGGGGCGTAATGGAGCGGGAAGCCCTATCGAGCACCGCGATCGGGCGCGGACTGGCCTGTCCTCATTGCCGCGTGAGCGTCGAGGGCGAGCTTCTCTGCGCCGTGGGCTGGTCGCCCAGCGGCATCGACTACGGCGCGCCCGACGGAAAGCGCGTCCACCTCCTCGTCATGTACTACGTGCCCGAGAGCGAGCGCAACTCCTATCTCAAGGAAATATCCGGCCTCGCCAAGGCCGTCCAGGCCGGCGATACAATCGAGACGATATCCGCCCTGCCCGACCTCCAGTCGGTCAGGGAGAAGCTCCTCGATTGGGTGGGTCTGGCGATAAGCGAGACCATGCCCGACGCCAAGGCCAGGATGATCAAGCTCGAGGCGCGGCAGGCCGCAGTCGCCGCCGGGCCCGTCGCAGTGGGTACGCTCGGAGAGGGGACGAGGATAATCCCGTTCCGTCTCGTGACGTGGCAGGAGGGCCTCCTCGTCCTCTGCCGCGATCCGGAGCTCGGAGATGCGCTGGAAAAGCTCGTCGACCTCAGTGCGAAACTCGGGGACTCCAAGGACTTCGACGCCGGAGGCTACAGGATAGCCGTCGTCTCGGAGGCCCTTTTCTCGCGCGACCGCAAGGAATACGACGCAGTTGCGGTGAAAGCGCGAAGGAATTAATCCTCGAGGAAGAGACCGAGCCTCCGATCTGCAGGGTCGAACTTCAGCCGCGGGCCCGATATCCGAACGACGATGCCCGCTTTGTCGCGGACGCATCGGATGGAGGCGAGGCTTTTCGGCAGGAAAGGGTCCCTGGGCCGGCTGAATTTGCCCGTGGCCACAAGCAGGGCGGCTCCGAGAGGCGTCTTTATATAGCAACCCTCGGAGAGCAGGCGGGCGAGCTCCTCGCGAGCCAGATGGAAGACGGCGATTATGTCGGTCTTCGAGAGCGTAGAAGGGACATTCGCTCGTTCCGAGATTGTTGCGCATCGCTCGAATGGTCAGGGCCATACGACAGATAAACGCCGCCCAGCCGGCTTGATGATTGAACGCGACCAGCTTGGGGAAGGGATTTTACCAAGTTGGGCGGCCGTCGTGCCCAACTTGGACGCGAGCCGCCGCCACGTTGGGCAAGGGTCGCGACCAAGTTGGCAAAAGACCCGTGCCAAGTTGGGGAGAAGAGAATAAACACTGATGATCGGGCAACTTACTACACGATGAATAGCGTATTACCACTGCAAAATCAGTAACCAAGACTCATTCAAAATGCGTCCGCATTTTGAATGAGTTACCATAAAGTGCGGCATTCCAGCGCTTCTTTGAGCCTGCGCTACGGCATATCCGTCGTCGCATTCGGGCTCGGTCGTCGACGCAGGTGATTGAGCGCCAAGCCCCCTAGTATCAGGACGAGGCCGAGGCCGAAGCGCAGGTTGAATTTCTCGCCGGCGAAAAACGCCCCGAGCAGGACGGTCAGCGCGGTCTCGAAGTAGAAAACTACGCTTCCCCTTCCCGCCGGCACGCTCGCGTAGCCAAGGGCCATGAAAGCCTGAGCCAGGAAGGCTCCGACACCCACGCCGATGAGGAGAATGATGCCGATCGTCCCGCCGGCGATGCCGGATCCGGCTCCCGCCGCCGGGACGAAGGCAAAGAACGGCAGGCCGAGGAGGCAGGGACTCAGGTAGAGCATGAAGGGGTTGTCGGACCGAGTCCCGCTCCGAACGAGATTGACTCCAACCCCCGCGAAGACGGCGCTTCCGACGGCGATCAGGTCCCCGGCCAGAGATGCTCCGGAACCGTCGCGAACGACGAGGACCGCGCCGCAGCTGCAGATCGCGATGCAGGCGAAGACTCGGGGGGAGAGGCGCTCGCCGAAGAAAAGAGCGCCGAAAAGGGCCACGAAAAGGGGGTAGGTGTTGGAGAGGAGGGCGGCCCGGCCCGGACCCGTGAGGGAGATGGCCACATAGGTCATTCCCATGGAGAAGGCTCCGAAGATCCCGCGGAGGGCGACGAGGCCGGGACGGCCGGGACGCAGCGAACGATAGCGCAGGACGAGGACGAGGGTGCAGAGGACGGTCCCCGCGCCGAAGCGCGCCGCGGAGATGAACATCCCCGAGTAATATCGCGAGGCCAGCTTGACCATCAGGGAGGAGCAGGCGAAGAGGCATGCCGCCGAATACAAGGCCGCGTAGCCGCCGCGGACGCGCATCATCGAACCTCCGGTCGGCCATCCTATCAGGCTCGGGGAAAAGCCAAAAGGGCCGCCTGGCCTAACGGCCGGCGCCGATTGCCTCGCCGATGAGTAGGCTTTCGTCAGTAACTTATCCAAGGAGATACGTATGGATGCGTTCAAAGCCCTGTCCGATTCGACCGCCGCCCTCGCCGCCGCGGCCGGAGCAAAGCTTTTCCACGTGCCTTCCCCCCTGGGCGGCAGGACCGCCCTCGGCTTCGACGGCAAGCTCCTCCTCGTCCCGGCCTCCGAGGCGAGCGAGGGCGAATCCCTCGAAATCCTCGGGCCTGGAGGCAAGAAGGTCGATGCCAAAGTCAAGGGCTTCGATCCCGGCCTCGGGCTCGCCGTTCTCGAGCTCGGCCAAGCCCTACCGGAGACTTCTTGGAAGACGGCTCCGGGCCTTCCCGCCCTCGGGTCCCTCGTCCTCGTCGCGGCCTACCCATCCCCCGAAGGCCCGGAAGTCAGGCTCGACTCTCTGAGATTCGCCGGTGGGGAAGGGGACGATGCCTATCTCCAGACCGACGGCTCGCCCTTCCCCGGATTTGCGGGCGCGGCCATCGTCGATCCCGAGGGAGAGCTCGCGGGCTTCGTCCTGGCCGACCGCGGCGGCAACCGCGGATGGGCCCTGCCCGCCGCGCGCGCGCGGGCCCTCGTCGCGGCGATAGCCTCGGGACAAGTCTCCTCGGGGGCATGGCTCGGAGTATCTACCGTGCCTATAGCGGCCCCGCCGGAATATGCGGCCGCATTCGGGGACGGCCGCGAGAGCGCTCTCCTCGTCGCCGGCGTGGAGGCGGATAGCCCGGCAGCGAAGGCGGGAATCGCCGTGGGCGACATCCTCGCCTTCCTGGGCGGCCGTTCCCTGTCGGATCCTTCGGAACTCATGGCCGCCCTGGAAGCGGCCCGACCGGGCGTCGAGCTGCCGATCGTCGTCCTGCGATCGGGGGAAAAGAAGGAATTGACCGCCATTCCCATAGCCCGCGACCGCGGGGAAGGCCGCCAGTCCGGTTATCGAAGACAGCACGGACATCACGGGCATCATGGGCCCTGGTGGATGGGAGGGGGCCGATGCGGCTGGGCTCCGGGCCGCTGAAAGTACGTATCGACGTCGAGGGTCCTGAGGGAGAGCTGCTCTTGGCGCGCGCAGAAAAAGAAGGTCTCGTCGTCGCCTGTCCCGGGGAGGCGGCGGACCTTCTGGCCGGACCCTGCGCCGAGAGCCCCCCAAAGGCCGTAGCATCGGCGACGCCGACCCTGAGGGTCCCGCCCGCGGCCCTGAGCCGTCGCGAGCTCGAGATCATGGACTACCTCGTCGACGGCTGGTCCAACGCCGAGATAGCCTCCGTCCTCGGCATAGGCCAAAGGACAGTTCGTTTCCACCTCGAGGGGATTTTCGGGAAGCTCGGCGTGTCGCGTCGGGGCGAGGCGGTGCGCGAAGCCCTGCGCCTCGGCCTCGTCCGTTTCGAGGTATAATGGCGCCATGATCGTCTCGGCGTCGCGGCGCTCCGATATACCCGCCTATTATGCCGAATGGCTGATGGGGAGGATCGACGCGGGCTATTGCGCGGTTCGCAACCCCTTCGACGCGAGACGCTCGACGCGCGTAAGCCTCGCGCCCGAGGATGTCGACTTCCTCGTCCTATGGACTCGCGATCCCCGACCGATAGCCGGGCGAATGGCGGAGCTCGACGGGCGGGGCATACGGTCGTATGTCCAAATGACTATCACGGACTATCCTGCCGCCATCGAGCCGGGCGCCCCGAGACTGGGCGACGCGATTCGCGCCTTCCGCGAGCTTTCCGACAAAATGGGAAGCCGCCGCGTCCTATGGCGATACGATCCCATATTCGTCGCAGGCGGCATCGAGCCCGACTTCCACCGCCGCGGCTTCGAGAATATCGCCGCGGCCCTCGAAGGGGCCACCGAGCGCGTGACCCTGAGCCTCCTCGACGAGTACGCCGGCACGGCCTCGCGACTTTCACGCGCCGGCTTTCCCGGAGCGGTCTTCGGCAGCGAAAAAGGCTCGCGCGCCGCCGCCTCGCCGCCCCCGCCTTATCCCGAGCTCCTCGCCGATCTCGCGGCCATCGCGAGATCGCGGGGCATGCTTCCCCTCGCCTGCGCCGAGCCCTACGACCTCTCGGCCCTGGGAATGGAAGCGGGCGCCTGCATAGATCGGGGATTGGCCTCGTCGCTCTGGGGCCCCGAAGCGGGCGCCGAAGGCGGCGCTCGGAAGGACTCGGGACAGCGGCGCTTCTGCCGCTGCTCGCCCAGCGTCGATATCGGCGCATACGGGACCTGCCCGAGAGGCTGCTCCTACTGCTACGCGAACCGCGGCCCCGGGCGCCTCGCCTCGCGCGGCAGGGAGGACGAGTCGCTGTAGCGGAATCGAAGCTTCCGGCAGTATCTTTTCGACGTGGCTGACCTCGAGATAAGCTTCGCTTCCCGAATGGCCGACATTCCCCGCCACGAGTGGGATGCCCTCGCCGCGCCCTATGGGAATCCCCTCCTCTCCTGGGGCTTCCTGGCCCTGCTGGAAGAGTCGGGCTCGATGCGCCCTGAAACAGGCTGGACGGGAGCCCATGCCCTCGCTCGGAGGGGAGGCAGGCTGGTCGCGGCGGCGCCCTTCTATATAAAGCCCCATTCCTGGGGCGAGTTCGTCTTCGATTTCGAGTTCGCCGAGATCGCCAAGCGCGCCAAGGCCAAATGGTACCCCAAGCTCGTCGGCATGGTTCCGGCCACGCCGGCCCCGGCCTGGAGGGTCCTCGTAAGCCGAGAGCCCGAAGCCGGCCCCGAGGAGGAGAGAGGGCTCGCGATGGCGTTGCTCGAAGCGGCCGAGCGGGCCGCGCGCGAAGCCGGCCTCGCCGGCCTGCATATACTGTGGCCGGAGCCGGCGACAGCCGCGTATTTGCGCGGGTCAGCCGGGATGCGCGGCTCGGCATGGTCCGAATGGGCGCACCAGGCCTTCCTCTGGACGGACGAGAGCTACGGCGATTTCCGCGGCTACCTCGACTCCTTTTCGAAGAACATGAGGCGCAACGTCAGGCGCGAGCGCGAGGCGGTCGCCGCGGCCGGCATCGAAACGAGGATGATCGGTCCCCGGGAAGCGGCGGCCATGCCCGAGCTGCTCGCGACGATGGCCGAGCTCTACGAGTCGCATAACGATAAGTTTGGGCCCTGGGCGGCTAAGTTCCTCGAGCGCGACTTTTTCCTCAGGTTGCCGGAATTCATGCCCGACGGTTGGGTCCTTTCCGCGGCCTTCGAGAAAGAAGGCGGCGACGGCAGGGCGGGAAGCGAGCCGATCGCCCTCGCCTTCCTCCTCGAAGGCAGGGACAGGCTCTATGGCCGTTTCTGGGGCGCGCGCCGGGAGCGACCCGGCCTCCACTTCGAGCTCTGCTACTACCTTCCCATAGAGTACGCCCTCTCGAAGGGGATCGGTTCCTTCGACCCGGGCATGGGCAGCCCGCACAAGGCGCGGCGGGGCTTCCGCTCGGTGATGGCCCCGAGCTTCCACAAGCCTTTCGATCCCAGGCTAGCCGCCTTCATGGGCCGCGTCCTGCCCGCCGTCAACGACGAGGAGCGCGAGCGGGCCCTGGCCCTCGACGGGGACCTGCCCTTCAAGCGCCCGTCGGGATGACGGATCGGGAGGATCGGGTCGCGCCGAAACCGACGTGGGCGACTTTGTTTTGCATGGGCTTTATTCTATATTTTGATTCGCACGCGGGTACATACCTCGAAGCTCTGCTTCGCGCTTTCCTAGTCTTTCAACTTCAGGGTATGGACCCGCATACAATCAAATTCCTTGCAGATCGAACGCTACCTCGCGGCTGCGGGGTTCGTTCATTCGCGCGCGGGAAATGCTTAAAGCTGGAGAGAATGGCTAACACTGTCAACCTTGCCAATGTGCTGCTTTCGCTGTCGGACGCCATCGATCTCGCGAGCTCGAGCATTTCGCAGCACCAGCTCAGGACGACCTACATCGCGTGCGAGCTCGGCAAGCAGGCCGAGCTATCGCCGGTCCTCTTCGAGCGGCTTTTCATCGCGGCCTTGTTCCACGATATCGGAGCGATAACGGTCGAGGAGAAAGTGTCGCTCGTCGAGTTCGAAAACGTCAACGTCGTTCCCCACAGCCTGCGCGGCGAGCTATTGATGCGCCGCATCCCCTTGTTCAGCTCCGTCGCCGGGATCGTAGCCAGCCATCACAGAGAGTGGCGCGAATGGGATAGGCCGATCACGGATCCCGACGTTCTCCTCTCCCAGATCATCTGTCTCTCGGACCACGTGGTCCGTCTCACCAAGAAGACCCCTCACGTCCTCCACCAACGCAATGCCATCTCCGAGATGATCTCTTCCTGGTCCGGGACAATCTTCAATCCCGGAATAGCCGACAAATTCCTCGCCCTTTCCAAACGGGAGGAATTCTGGCTCAACGTCCTGAATCCGCGCCTTTATTCCCTTCTATTCCACGAAGGGCCGCTACGGAACGTGGAAATAGGCTTCGAGGACATGGAAACGGTGTCTCTGTTCTTCAAGGATATAATCGATCTCAAATCGCCGTTCACGGCGACGCATTCCACGGGAGTGTCCGTATGCGCCGACGCATTGTCGGATTTCATGGGAGCGAGCTCCGCGGACAGGCTGAAGATCCGGATAGCCGGAAATCTTCACGACCTCGGCAAGCTCATCATCCCGAACGCCATCCTCGACAAAGGGATCGGCCTTACGAGAGAAGAATATCAGATCATCAAATCCCATTCGTATTATTCGTACAT
>CAYNFM010000028.1:0-30449 GCA_964396415.1 uncultured Treponemataceae bacterium
GCCCGATCATGGATACCTGGTGGCAGACCGAGACGGGCAGCTTCATGATCACGCCCGTGCCCTCGCTGGCCCTCAAGCCGGGATCGGGCACGAAGCCCTTCTTCGGCGTCCAGGCCGATATCTACGACGACGAGGGCAAGCCCGTCAAGGACGGCGAGGAAGGCTTCCTGGTCCTCAAGAGGCCCTGGCCGGCCATGCTGCGAACCATCTACAACGATCCGGATCGTTACGTAAAGCAATACTGGAGCAAGTACCCCGGCGTCTACCTGACGGGCGACTCGGCCAAGCGCGACAAGGACGGCTACTACTGGATCATCGGGCGCGTGGACGACGTCATCAAGGTCTCGGGCTACCGCCTGGGGACCGCCGAGATCGAGTCGGCCCTCGTAAGCCACCCCGCCGTCGCCGAGGCGGCCGTCATCGGCCTCGCGCACGAGATCAAGGGCACGGCGATCCACGCCTATGTCCTCCTGAAGCACGACGCGGTCGCCTCGCCCGCCCTGGAAGAGGAGCTCAAGCAGCACGTAGGCCGCGAGATGGGGCCGATCGCCAAGCCCGAGGAAGTGCGCTTCGTCGATCAGCTGCCCAAGACGAGGTCGGGCAAGATCATGCGCCGGGTCTTGAAGGCGCGGGCTCAGGGCCTGCCGGAAGGGGACGTCTCGACCTTGGAGGAATGAGCTCGCCTTTGAACGGCTCGCTCCCGCGAGGCGACAGTCCTCATCGAATTCTATCCGGCGCTTAACGGAAACCCGCGATCATGAGCGTTACATCCTTCGCTCGAGGAAGCCTCGGGAAGGGGCAAGAAAGCCGTCTTTAAATCTTCCATCGAGTAGGCGAGCCCGACGGCCTCGAACGATGCCCCGGCGGGATCCCGCCGCAATCCGGCGGGCGTCGGCTTCCGAGCGCGCCCTGATCGCCCGGCGATTTCTAAACTCGATAGGAGACACCGAATTGAAACTCGTCACCAAGCTCGTAATGTCCTTCGTCCTGACCGTGGTCGTCGTCGTCGCCGTCGGCTCGGCCTTCATAGATACGAAGACGAAGGCCGTCATCCAGGACAATATACGGACCAAGGCCCTCGTTCTCGTCCGGACCTTCGAGTCCCAGATCGCCGACGACTACGACAAGGAGGGCGAGGACGGCAGGAACGGGGATTTCAGCGTCGCCTTGGCCTCCCTGGCCTCGTCCTTCCCCGACATCCTGGAGATAGACATCTACAAGCTCTCCACGGGCAAGGTTGTCGCCTCTAGCCTGGCCGGCATGATCGGAAGACCCTCGAATCCCGTGGCTACCTTCGTCGCCTCGAAGGACGCGGACGTCGCGCTGTTCGACAAGGCGGACAGGCGGAACATTTTCGACGTCGCCGCCCCGCTGCACCGGAACGGATCGATCGGCTACGTGATGCAGGTCAAATCGGACATCGGGTCGGACATGAGGCGGATCGACGCGATCGTAGCGGAGGACTCGGCGATCGGGGCCGGCTTCATCCTCGTGGTGGGCCTCCTGGCCTTCGCCCTGTCGACGAGGCTGGTCAGGCCCATCAAGCGCGCGGGCGGCATCTTCCGCGATATCGCGGCCGGCGACGCCGACCTGACGAAGCGCCTCGACGCCGGGAGAGGGGATGAGCTCGGCCGCATGGCCGCCGACTTCAACAGCTTCGTCGAGAAGCTCCGAGTCATCGTCGTCGGCATCAAGGGCGCCCAGGGCCGACTGGCCTCCATGGCGGCCGCGCTCGAAGCGGGATCGGGCCGGACTTCCGCTTCCGCCGAGCGCATAGCCTCCAGTGTCGCCGGAGCCAAGGACAAAGCCGCAGACCAGGCCAAGGTCGTCTCCGAGTCGGCCGAGACTATAGAGGAGATCGCCGGGAATATAAGCGCCATGGACGATATGGTCTCGAGCCAGGCGGCGAGCGTGAGCCAGGCGTCGGCGGCCATCGAGGAGATGGTCGCCACCATCGCCTCGGTCTTCCAGGCCATGGAGCGGATGGCCGATCGGTTCACGGCCTTCAACGCCTCGGTCGAGGAGGGCCTATCCGCCAGGGATACCGCGGCGGGCCTCGTCGCGGGCATGGCCGAGCGCTCGCGCTCCCTGCAGGACGCAAACGCGATAATAGCGACCATCGCGTCGCGGACGAACCTCCTCGCGATGAACGCGGCCATCGAGGCGGCCCACGCCGGCGAGGCCGGCAAGGGCTTCTCGGTCGTCGCCGACGAGATCCGCAAGCTGGCCGAGAACGCGGCCATCCAGACGCGCGCGATCCGGCAGGATATCGGCAAGATGGGCGGCGCGATAGACGGCGTGGTGACGTCGACGGATCTTCTGGGCAGGGCCTTCCGCAAGGTCGAGACCGACCTCGGCGAGACCGGCAGGCTCGTCGCGGAGGTGCGCTCGGCCATGTCCGAGCAGCGCGAAGGCTCCCGACAGCTCCTCGGAGTAGTTCAAAGCCTCAAATCGCTCACCGTCCGGGTGCGCGACGGCTCGGCCGCGATGGCCAGGGGAAACGAAGTCCTGCTCGCGGGGACCGCGACGGTGCGCGCGGCGGCCGAGGGCATGAAGGCAGACATCGAGGCCATCTCCGCGGCGGCGGCGGAGCTCGAGGAAAGCGCGCGCGGCTCAGCCGCCTCGGCGACGAGCGCCGGACAGGCAGTCGAGGCGATGGAGGCCGCCGTCGGCTCGTTCAAGGTTTGACGGCGGGGCGGCTTCGTCCGCGCCGCGGCGCCGGGAGCGGCTTCCCGCGGACCGACGCTAATCCGGCCTGCCGGTGAGGTACTTCCTCCCCGCCGGCCAGAGGTCCTCGATCTGGCGCATCATCGCCAGCTCGCCGACGTGATGGGAGTTGTGGTCCGCCACGAGGAGCAGCTCGCGGAAGATCGTGTAGCCGGGGGCGTGGGGTATGGGACCGAAGAAATCCGTCGAAGGGTCGGTCGCCAGGCTCTTCGCCTTCTCCAAATAGGACAGGACCGCGGCGACGCTCTTGGCCCAGCCGGCTTCGTCGGTTCTTTCCTCCGGCCGGGGCCTGTAGCCCACGGGCCAGCGCGGCGACTTATGCTCGGGATCGAGGATGAACTCCACTATGTCCCACTGCGTTATCCGGATGTGCTCGACGAGGTGCCAGAACGAGTAGGGACAGTTTGCGGGCTTGGAGTTGATATGCTCCATGGGGAAATCGGCCACCGCGTCGGCGAAGCTCATGTGCGCGTTATGACTGTCGAGGAGCGCGAGAAGCTCCTTCTGCAATACCGTATCGTCCTTCATGATGGGCCCTCCGCTTCGAAGGATTTCATCGAACGATAACACCGAAGGACGGCCGAGGCAAGGATGAAGGTCCCGGCTTTTTTCGCCGGATATGGATCGGTCGGGCTTTACCTTTCGTCCATTAGTTCGCATTTTTGCACGAGGGAGGCAGCCGGATCATGGTCGCGATGAATGAACCCACGGAGCCCGCAGCCGACGCGGCGCGCCGCAGGATCGTCGCCATCGACGCCCTGCGCGGCCTCGTCATGGCGCTCATGCTCCTCGATCACGCGCGGAGCGGATGGAACGAGGGCTCGGGCATAGATCCCCTCGATCTCGCGAGAGGCTTCCCCCTCCTCTTCCTGACGCGCTGGATCACCCATTTCTGCGCGCCCGTCTTCGTGCTCCTCACCGGGCTCTCGGCCGGGCTCACGAGGGGAGCAAGGAAAGAGACGGCGGGCCAAGCCGCCTCCCGGCTCGCCAAGCGCGGTCTATGGCTCTTCTGCTTCGAGCTCATCGTCATCTCGCCGCTGTGGGGCAGGGTCGTCTTTCTCAACGGCATCATGTTCCAGGTGATCGGGGCGATCGGCCTTTCGCTCGTCGCCCTCGCCCTCCTTCAGATGATGCCTCGACCGGCGGTCGGCTTCGTCGGATTATCGATCATAGCCTTCCACAACCTGATTCCCGACCGCTCCTTCGCTACTCCCCTCGGCAATCTTCTTTGGGGGCTCCTGCACCAGAGCGAGCTCGTTCCCTTCGCCCCGGGATGGGGGGTGGTCGTCCTCTATCCCGTGCTTCCCTGGATCGGCGTCATGGCCTTCGGCTACGGGCTCTCGGGCCTCTATGCGACGACGGAGAGAAGGCGGAGACTCGCCCTCGCGGCCTCGGGCTTCCTCTTCATCGCGGCCTTCATCGCGATTCGCGCGATGAACGGCTACGGCGATCCCCGCCCCTGGCAGCGGCAGTCTTCGGCCTTCGTCACCCTCCTCGACTTCATCAAGGTGGAGAAATACCCTCCCTCGCTTCTCTATATCCTGATGACCCTGGGCCCCGCCCTCCTCTTCCTGGCCTTCTTCGATCGCCTGCGCCTCGCGATCGAGCATCCTCTCATCGTCTTCGGCCGCACGCCCCTGTTCTACTACCTGGTCCACCTCGTCATGCTCGCCCTTCTGTTGATACTCGCCGACGCCCTGCTCTTCGCGCTCCGGATCGTTCCGAGCTTCGGGGCCATCCCCTTCGCCTTCCCTCTCGGCTGGACCTACGCGGTATGGCTCGCCCTGCTCGCGCCGCTGTACTTCATCTGCCGCGCGCGGGATCGAGCGGGACGACGGCGGCCTCGTTGGTGGCAGGCCTGGCTGTAGCGACGGCTCGACCGGCCGACCGAGATGAACGATCTCATTTGATCACGGTGCCGGTAATGACTACCAAACTGGGCGCATAGATCGAGCTGGTCAAGGCAGTAAGCAGGAAATCCGTGAAGGATGCCCGATGCTCGATCGTTATTTTGATCGCGCCCGTGCCGCCCTTCTCCTGAATCGCCATCGCGATCGCGTCCTTGACCGGGCCATCGGAGAGATCGGCAGTCAGATTGAAGAGTTTCGGTCCGGCCGGTTCGCCCAGGAATTCGTTAACCCACACTTCTGTCCGAAATTCCCCGACCACAGTATAATTCTCTCCCGGCGGAAGAACGGCGAGGCCCGAAGCCTTGAAGGTAGTACAACCCGCCGCCGCGAGACCGAATAGAAAAGCGAGAAACAAGGCTCTATAATGCCGCATGATGCCTCCTCGAACGGCTCGATGCCGTTCCATCGCCCTAAGTCACTATATCTGCGCCCAGGCATCGACGTTGAGACACGAAAGTGCCGTTCGAAGTGTCGTTTTGCGAATTTATAGCAAACCCAACTCGCGGGCGCGGGCAACCGCCTCGGTACGCCTCTTTACCTGCAGCTTATCGAAGATTTTTCGATTATGACCCTTAACCGTATCCAGGGCGAGGAATAGCCGCTTGCCGATCTCATCGTTCGATAGTCCCTCTGCGATGAGTCGAAGCACCTCCAACTCGCGCCTGCTCAAAAGCGCGAGCGAAGGCCGGGAGCTGGGCAGATCGGATTCGACCTCTCTCTTCCGCTCCTCCGGCTCGAACGCGGCCAACAGCTTGCCTATATAGTCCGGCATGATCCCCCGGGCCGCCGACGCGTGCAAAAGCTCGGCCATCGGCGGGCCTTCATCCACGAAAGCGCGGATGAAACCGCCCGGCTCGGCCAATGCCAGCGCCTCGCCCAAGAGTCCCGACGCCTCGTCCTCTTTACCGAGCGCGCGGAGGGCGATCGCCTGTTGAATCATCGTCTCGAGCCGCAGGTCCGGCCATTCCCTCGTCTCCGCCTGTCGGCGCAATGGCTCCAGTAAAGCCAAGGCCGCGTTCGCGTCTCCCTGGGCCAAGCGCGCTCGGGCCCTGCTGAGCGGCAGGTCCTGCGCCTCGGCCACGCGAGCCGCTCCTGCCGGATCGCCCCGGCGAAGCAGCAAAAGCGCCTGCGCGGCGCCCAGCTCAGGCGAGCGACGCATCGGACCTTCCTGGAGCGCGAATTGACCGGCCTCGGCCAAGATGGCATCGGCGCCATCGACATCGCCCCTGGCAAGCTTCAGTCGGGCGAGGAAGGCTTCGCAGACACCGGATCTGTCGAGCGCGCTGTCGTACCTGCGAGCCAGTCCTATGCTCTGTCGTCCGTGCAGTTCGGCGGCATCCAAATCGTTCCATTCGTAAAGGATGCGCGCCAGGCCGAGGTGGGCTTCGCCGGCGACCGGCTGCGGGGAATCGCCTGCGAGCCGCAAGGCGCGCCGGAAGGTCAGGGCCGCCTGAGGAAGCTGATTTTCCGTTTCCTGTACGGTGCCCAGGCCGATAGTGGCCGATATGTCGATGACTGTATTCCCGGAAGCCCGGCTGATGGAGATGGCTTCGGCATAGGCCCGAGCGGCGGCCGCTCGGTCTCCCTGGAGCTGGTAGGCCATCCCCATCTTCCAGATAGTGGCGGTGCGGACCGGCAGGTTATCGGGGCGCAGGTATTCAAGGGCTCGGCGCGACTGGGCGATGATGTCTTCCGCCTGATACCGAGTAGCGGCCAGCAGGGCCCGTATCGCGGCGATATGCCCTATGAGGTTTCGGGCCTGGTCGTCCGGCTCGACGCCCCGCAAGGCTCTTTCCGCGAATCGGAGCTTCTCCTCGACGCCGGTCGTCATGCCTGTCATCGACAAGGCCGAGGCGAACAGCACCCACAGCGAGGGCCTGGCGTCCAGTACCGTCGTCGGCAGCGACTCCAGCCAATTCACTACCATGGCCGATGCGCCGCGAAAGTGAAGGGGCATGCCCTTACCTTCGATCAGGCGCTCGGCTCGCTCTACGTCGTCGGCGGCGGCGGCATGGCGAAATGCCTCGAGGTTCTGTCCATTGGCCTCATACCATCGACTTGCGCGCGCGTGCAATTCGGCTGCGTCCTCGCGCGGCTGCCGCCGCAGCGAATCGGCGAAGAGATGGTGATAGCGATACCAGCGGCGCTCGTTGTCCAGGGGGACGATGAAAAGGTTGGCGCGCTCGAGATATTCCAGTGTCTCCTGCCCCGAAGGAGGAGTATCGAGCAGCACGGCGTCGCAGAGGGGGCCGCACATGCGGTCTAGGATGGAAGTGCCCGACAGGAAGGAACGGACGCTATCCGGCTGCTTCCGAAGGACTTCCTCGATCAGGTAATCCAGCACGAAGCGATGGCTGCCGGTGAAGGATTCGATGAAGCCGTCGTCGTCCTCATTTCCCTGCATGGAAATAGCGGCCAGTTGCAGGCCGGCAATCCAGCCCTCGGTAAGGACTTCCAGCGCGGCGATGTTCGTCTCGGAGAGCCCGAGGCCCATTACCCGGTTGAGGAACTCCGCCGCCTCGGAAGGCGTAAAGCGCAGGTCCTCGACGCGCAGCTCGGTCATTTGGTCGAGGGCGCGCAGCCGAGCCAGCGGAAGCCGCGGCTCCTCGCGCGTGGCGACGACCACGTGCATCCGGGGCGGCAGGTGCTCGAGGAGGAAGGCGAGGGCCCGATCGACCGGCTCGGCGGCGGCGGAATGGTAGTCGTCGAGGATGAGGACGAAATCTTCCGGGACGTCGGCGATTTCATTGAGGAGATCCGTCAGGATCGTTTCTATCGGCGGCGGCTGCGCGGATTGGAGCAGGCTCGAGGCCGCTTCTCCGATATTCGTCTCGATCGTCCGCAAGGCCGCGACGAAATAGGTCAGGAAGCGCACGAGATCGCCGTCCTCCTCGTCCAACGAGAGCCACGCAGTCGGCAACTCGCAATCGGCGACCCATTCGCCGATAAGCGTGGTTTTGCCGAAGCCGGCTGGCGCGGAGACGAGGGTCAGTCTACGTCGAAAGCCTCGGCCGAGGCCCCGGCCGAGACCCTCGTTCAGCCGCTCGATCAGGCGCGGGCGGAGAACGATCGTCGGCCGAGGTAGGGGGACATAGAGTTTGGTAGCCAGGATCGGCGAAGGCATATATCCATTATACAGCGACTTCCGCTCCGCATCACCGCGCGCGGTATTGCGCGAGCCGGCGATCCGCGGCTAGCCCCGAGCCGTCAACGCCGCGGCCGCCGCCCGTATCGTCTCGAGCTTATATTCCCGGTTCCAGCGATTGACCCCGACGAAGTCGAATATCTCGGCCTCCAGTACTCCCTCGCGCGATTTTCATCCCTCCTCGCGGATCCAACCGCGATAGTACGCCCGAGAGCCTAGCGGAACGCCGGCTCTCGCGAGCGTCGAATCAGGAGGCCGATGCCAAGCCCCGATGCGGCGAGGATCAGGCCCGTCACGGTGAATATCGAGCCGTAGCCGAGGGTGGCGGCCAGCGAGGCTCCGAGCACAGGCCCGACGGCGTTCGATGCCGAGGAGATGGAGCTCGTGAGCCCGTATACGCTCCCCTGCTTCCCCGGCTCGATCTGGAGCGCGATCAGCGCGTTCGCCGACGGCATGTCCCCTCCGATGAAGAAGCAGCTGACGATCCTGAGAATCAGCAGCTGGAGCGGCGAATGGACGAAGGCTTGGGGTATCGTGAAGACGGCGGCGGTCGCCATGCAGACGACGAGAGTCCTCCGATAGCCGATCCGGTAGCTCAGCTTGCCGAGGCTCGCGGCGGCGACGGCGCTCGCGAGCGCGCCTACGCCGAGGATGACGCCGGTCATCGTGCTTACCATCCCGCCTCGAGGCGTTATGCTCTGGATGAAGAGAGGGAGGAAGGGAGCGACGATGGAGCCGGCTATCTGGTCGGCCGCGACGACGGCCATGAGCGCCCATAGCGCCTTCGAGCGCGCCAGGGGACTGAAGTCCGGGATCAGACTCTTCCATATGGACTTGCGGTCCTCGGGAGGCGCGAAATCGTCCTTGGCGAACTTCGCGATGATGATCCCGGCCGAAAGGAGGAGGAAGGAGGTGGCGAAGAAGGTCACTCGATGGCTGAATGCGTCCGAGATGACGCCGCCGAACATGGGTCCGAGCGAGGCGCCGAGAAAGACCGCCATCTGCAGGAGGCCGAGCGCGTAGCCCGTCTCCTCGGGCGGCGCGATGGACGCGACGAGGACGGTCGCGGCGGCTATCGTGCCGGTAATGCAGCCTTGGATCGATCTCAATACGAGCAGTTGCCAGGGATCCTTTACGAAACCCTGTAGGACGAGGACTGCCGCGCCGCCGAACATGGCCCGCAAGAGCATAGGCTTGCGCCCGTAGTTATCGGCGAGGCTTCCCCACATGGGGGATAGGATGGCGAAGGCGATGGAAGGCAGGGCATTTATCATCCCGGTCAGGTACTTGATCCGGACCGGGTCGCTTACCCCGAGGTCCTGCAGGTAGAAAGGTATGATGGGAGTCGATGTGGAGAAGCCCGCGATCGCGAGCATTTCCCCCGCCCATATCGCATAGAGAGTCGTTTTCCATTGGGGTCGGTTCGGCACGGCTTGCATAGGTCCAGCAGGAGGAGCTATCAGGACTATGCCTCGTTCGGCGGACGAATGTCAAATGGTCGGAACCCGGTTCCGCGACTTCGCCCGCGAGACTCGAGCGATCGGCCTAGTCTCCCGTCGCGCGCATTATAAGCTGAACGTGTAGACGGCCTTGGCGTAGGGGTCGTATTCGGTCTGCTTGTAGTTCGCGCCGTCGCCGCTCGCGTAGTCCAAATAATTGATCCGCAAATCCGCCTCGAGCGAGAGCGCGCCGAGCTTGTAGCTGAGGCCGGGAATGAGGTTGAGGCCCTTGTTGTTATAGTATTCCGTCTTGACGGGGATGGAGGAGCTCGCGAAGACCTTGAGGCCTTTCACTCCAAGGCTGTCGAAGCCGACAGTGAGCTTCGGATCGATGGTCAGGACGTAGGTGTTATAATAGCTATCCCCGGTCGGCTTTATGCCCTGTCCCTGGGAGATGGAGTAATAGCTGAGCTTCGCGTCGAGGGCGGCCGGGCCATAGTTGAAGGTCACGACCGGCTTGACGTCCGCGAACGCGACGGCCGGCGCGAAGATGAAGTCGGCTTCGACGGCGGGTACTATCGAGAATCGATCTCCGACGGCGATCTTATAGGCGATCCTGTCATAGTTTGTGAACAGCGCATTGTCGTTGGCGTTGCCGTTATCGGCGATATTGAATTTCCCCGTCGTCCCCGCGGCGAAGGTCGTGTAGTACTGCAGGCCGATGCCTTTGTACATCCACTTGAGCGCGTTCTTGATGCCGTTCTGGTCGGTGCCGGGGCTGGAAAAGGGCGTAAAGTAGTAGATGGGCAGACCGACGTGCACGCTGAGGCCGCCCGTAGTGAGCTCGGCATAGGGCTCTCCCCTGCCCGCGGTGATGAACTCCGCGGCCTGCTTCGAGGTAGCCGGCACGGCCCCGGAGTAACCGATGAGCGCGTCCTCCGCTGCGAGGCCGAACTTGAGCGCGTAGCCATTCTCCTTGAGGCCATAGCCGAGATTCACGGCCGGGATGACGGCCGGATAGACGGACGAATCGTTCACCGCCGCGGCGTCGACGCCCCAGGCGGTGAGACCGGTATCGAGCGTCGCTTGAGCGGACACGGGGATGGAGAGCGCGAGCCAGGACATGACCGCCAATAGAAGATTAGATCGTTTCATGATTCCCTCCTATAGGTATCGAAGCTCACGGGCTTCCGTAGCCGAAGGCGGCGAAGACGGCGCGAGCCTCCGGCGAGGACAGGAATCGCGCGAAGGCGGAGACGGCGGGCTCGGAGCCCTTACCCTTCATGACTACGAAGCCTTGCATGATCGGCGAGTAAAGGGAGGGATCGACGGCGAACCAGTATTCCCCTTCCTTGTCATAGGGCTTCACTTCCTTGGTATATAAGGCGGATTTGTTCACGAAGCCCGCGTCGGTGCTCGTCAAGGTAAATTGAAGGGCCTGGGTGACCGTCTGGGCGAGGACGAGCTTGGATTTTACCTGGTCGAAGATCCCCGCCTTCAGGAGCGCCTCCTGGGCGGCCTTTCCATAGGGGGCCGTCTCGGGGTTGCAGTTCGCGAACTGCGTCACGGAGGGATCGGCGAGCACCGCGAGTCCCTTGGACAGGTCCAGCTTCTTGGTCGTCAGGAATATCAGCGTGCCGACGGCGTAGGTCTTGACCGGGCCCTCGGTATTCCCGGCCTCTACGAGCTTCTGCGGGAATGAGGTATCCGCCGACATGAAAACCTGGAACGGCGCTCCGTTCATGAGCTGCGTCACGAGGGCTCCCGAGGAACCGAAGGTGAACTCGGCTCGATAGGCCGGATACGCCTTGGAGAAAGCCTCGCCGAGCGCGGGCGCGACCGAGCTGATATTGGCCGCGGCGGCGATCGATACAGTTTCCTGCGCGACCGCGAGCGAAAGGCAGAGAGAAAGCGAGAGGGCGATGAGAAGAAGCCTACGCACTGAGCTTACCTCCGACGATGGCGAAGATGATTATGGCGATTCATCGAAGCGGGGACGCCTGGCGGCATCCGCGCGCTTCGAATGGGCGCACGTGGAGCAGAGACCGTAGACCAGCAGCTGCTTGCCGCGGACTTCGGCCCCGCGGGGAACGCCGATGCGGGGCATCGCCTGATCGGCGAGGCACGACATTCTCCCGCAATCCAAGCAAAGGAAATGGGGATGCCCGCCGGGGCATCCTTCGCTCCTTCCGAGATTGACGAAATAGCGGGAAATGCCGTCGATGCCCTGAACTCCATGGACCAAACCGGCTTCCTTCAAGCGCTTGAGAGTGCGGAAGATCGTCACGCGGTCGAAGTCGATCAGAAGATCCGCCAGCTCGCGATGGGAGAGAGAGCGACCGGCGTCCAGCATGGCCGACAAGACGCGTCGCCTAACCTCCGTAGATCGCAAACCCGCGACCTCGAGCAGCGTCGAGGCCTCCGCGCTCATGGCCATGGAGGTTTTATAGCATCGTCTCAAAAGTAATGCAACTGAATTGCATAAAAATAACGGAGGATATATGCTAATTACATATGGAAGACATAGCGCATTTTCGATATATAGGGATAATCCATAGTCCTCATCATAGGCTTGAAGGCATGCCGATCCAACCCCCTGGAGCGGAGGGTCTGGTCGGGTACGTCGACCTGGATCCCGCGTTCGCGGCAGGCTTGAAGGATCTAACGGGCTTCTCCCATCTCATCCTGATCTATCATCTCCATCGAGTCGAAGGATATTCCTTGGAGGTTATTCCCTTCCTCGACGACTCGCCTCACGGGATATTCGCCACTCGTTCTCCAAAACGCCCGAACGCGATAGGCCTGTCGATCGTGCGCCTTCTGGCCGTCGAGGGAGCGCGGCTGAGCTTCGCGAATCCGGATATGCTCGATGGGACGCCTCTTCTCGATATCAAGCCGTATGTGGCCGCCTTCGACAGAGTCGATCCGGAACGCGAGGGCTGGCTTAGCGGCCGCGCGGGGAATTGCGTCGCCGCGCGGTCGGACGACAGGTTCTCGAAACGCTAGGGCCCGCCGATCGGGCCCCGTCCAGGGCGCGTCAGAACTCCTCGAAGTCGGAATCGGTTTCCCGCGGCGCGGGGACCAAGGCCAGCGCCCTCGGCCTCGCCTGCGGGGCTTTCCCTTCGCCCTGCAACCTCGGGGGCTTGACAGCCTCGGCGCGAGTTTGGGCATGGGCGTGAGCCGAGGGCGCGACCTCATCGGGCCGCGACTCGGGTTTCGCCTTCTTCGCCGATTCCATCTTGAAGAATCCGATCGCGGAGGCGAGTTGCTCCGACTGGCCCGATAGCTCCTCCGACATGCTCGCGAGCTCCTCGCTCGCGCCGGCGTTCTGCTGCACGACCGTATCGAGTTGCATCATCGCTTTGTTGATCTGATCGATCCCCGAGCTCTGCTCCTTCGAGGCCGCCGCTATCTCCTGGACGAGGGAGGCGGTCTTCCTTATATCGGGAACGATGACCTGAATGATCTCGCCGGCGCGACGCGCCGTCTCGACGGTGTCCCTCGAAAGCTTCGTGATTTCGCCGGAGGCGTTCTGCGAGCGCTCGGCCAACTTGCGCACCTCGCTGGCCACCACGGCGAAGCCCTTGCCGGCCTCGCCCGCGCGCGCCGCCTCGATGGCCGCGTTGAGGGCGAGAAGATTCGTCTGGCGGGCGATTTCTTCTATGATCCCGATTTTTTCGGCGATCAGGCTTATCGCCGCCACGGACTCTTCGACGGCCTTTCCCCCCTCCTCCGCGTCTTTCGCGGTCTTGAGGGCGATGCCTTCGGTTGCCGTCGCATTGTCCGTGTTCTGCTTCACCGAGGCCGACGCTTCCTCGATTGAGCTCGATATCTCTTCAGTGCTGGCCGCCTGCTCGCTCGCGCCCTGGCTCATTTCCTGGGCGGTCGCGCTGATCTGGACGCTCCCCTCGGAGACCTGGCCCGAGGCGGTCAGTATCCCGCCGACGATTTCCTTGAGGCTGGCCTGCATGTCCCGGAAGGCATGGGCGAGCTCGCCGATCTCGTCGCCTCGGCGCAGGTTGTAATCGTGGATGACGAGGGTGAGGTCGCCCTTCGCGATGGCCTTGGTGAAGGTCACGACCTGGCCGATCGGCTTCGTAATCGAGCGCGACAGGAGGACGGCGATGACCAGCGCGAAAAGGGCGCCGATAAGGGTGATCGCCACCAACAGTATGGTCGCCCTCGAGCCTCCCGCGGAGTTGTCGGCGGCGGTCTCCCTCGCAAGGTCCACCTTAGCCTTCACGAGTTTATCCAGGGAGGCCTGGAGCGCCGCGGCGACTTCCGAGGCCTGCCCATTCATGAATTCGGCGGCCTCGGCGCGCTTCCCGGCCTTCGTGAGACTCATGATCCGCTCCGCCGCCGCGGAGTAGGCGTCGAAATTCCCGCGATATTCGGCGAAAAGACCCTGACCGAGCTCGGTGACCATCGTAGACTTGAACGAGGCCTCCGCGGCGCCTATCTCGGTCCCGAGACGCGCTATCGCCGCCGAGGCGGCGTCCCAGGATTTCTCGTCCTCCGCCGCGGCGAAGGCCCTGACGTTAACCCGCGTGAGCTCGAAATCCTCGACGATGGCGATGAGGTCCGAGAGCGGTTTTGCCATGCGTTCGTACAGATAGCCGTCGGCGCTCGCGACGCTCCGTATCTGGACGATGCCGATCGCGCCGACGAGGACGCTCAGGGCCACTACGAATGCGAAGGCGGCCGCGAGCTTGCCGCCGATCTTGAGTTTCATCATGCACCTCCGCGTTGAGGTGACCATAGTTTATTTTTACGACCATGCCAGATGCACTAAAGTTCATAGGCCTAATACCAAAGAACTATTACACCCGCGCCGCGGAACGCGGATCAGGAGATGTTTATGCGTTCCTCCGCTAAAAGGCGGATGAACTCTATCCGCGAGCCCACGTGGAGCTTGCGGAATATCATGAACAGATGGCTCTTCACCGTGGGCACCGCGATGCCGAGTCGGAAACCGATCTCCTTCGACGACAGCCCTTGCGCGACCAGGCGCGTAATCTCGATCTGCCTCGGCGTGAAGCCGAGCTCCGACAGTCGCTCGACCCGGCGCGACGCCGAGGGCGCGGACCCGAGGATCTCGGGAGCCAGGCTCTTGACGTATTCCACGAGATTCGCGATCGTCCTCTCGCGCTTCTCCTCGCGGGAGCGATCGAAGAATATGACGATCTTGGAGGCCAGGGAGCCGTCGTCCTTGAAGAAGGGAATGCTGAAGCAGTCGCATGGAAGAGGCGAGCCGTTCTTCCGGATGAAGTACATCCGTTCATGGAAGAAGCCTATCCTCGCGTAAGTCTCGTCGGCGCGCCTCAGCATGGCATCGTCGCGATCGCTCTCCTCCATGCCCGCCAGGTAGGCGATGAGCGGCCGCCCGACGAACTCGCCGCGCTCGAACCCGAAGACGCTGATCGCCGCCTCGTTGCAGTCGCATATGGTCCGAGAAGGGCAGGAAAGCACGAAGGCCGGATCCGGAATTCCGGCGAGAATCCGATCGGCGAGGTCGATCGACGGGTCGGCGAAGGGGGAAGGATATGCGCTATTCGCCAGGCGTCCGACGAATAGATAGCCCCGCGGCGCCTCGCCTGAGCCAGCGAGAGGGCTGACGCTGAAACTGACGCGCACCTTCTTGCGCGACCTCGTGAGGAAGGCGACCTCCCCTCCCCGCCTTTCCTTCGACCCTCGGACGAGTCTTTCCATCCGCCTGCGCTCCCCCGCCTCCACCAGCATGGGCAGGCGCTTCGTCGCGAGCTCGCCCTCCGAGTAGCCCGAGAAAGCCGTCGCGCAGCGATTCGCCATCGCCACTCGCAGCTCAGGATCGATGACGAGGACGAGTTCGTCTACGCAATCCATCAGCTCGAGGAGGGTTTCGTTTTCGTAAATACTGACGGAATTCATGTGAAAGGTAGTTTACCGAAACACCATATCCCTTGCAGGCCGCGATAGTCAACTCGAATTCCCGCCATCCGCCTGCGGCCCCGCGCCCACGGCCTCAATCCTTTCCCGCAGCCTCGCGAAGGGCCCTGATATTGGCGGGGGGAACGCTCGGATCGATCGAGCAGCCGGGCGCGAGCAGGAACTTCCCGGCCCCGCCGAGCTCCATCGCCTTCAGCGCGGCCTCGCGCACCTGGGCGGGCGTGCCGGTCTTCAGGACGCCATCCTCATCGAGGCCGCCGATCAGGGCGAAGCCCGAGCTCCTCCTCGCGGCGGCCAGGTCCGGGTTGCCCTGCCCGACCGAGGCCCAATTGAGCGCGCGGACCGGATAGTCCTGGATCTCGTCCCAGTAAATCGACGGTCCGCACGAATGAAGGATGTTGAACTTCGCCTGCCTCACCGCGCCGAGCACCTTGAAATCGTAGGGCTTGCCGAAGGTCTCGAACTCCTCCGCCGTCAGCGCGCCCTTGCGGGCGAGCTTGGTGATGGCGAAGAATATCCCGTCCGCCCCGGCCTCGATGCTCGCCGCGGCCAGGGAGGCGAGGGAATCCGCTATGACGCCCAAGGCATGATGGACTTTCTCCGGAGAGGACCGGATCAGGCTCAGCAACGTTTCCGCCTGAGCGCGCGTGACCGCCTCTTGGGAGTGAACGGTCGGACGGCCCACGAGGGACGCGAGCACGGAGGAGGGCGAGAAGATCGTTTGTACGAAAGGAGCCCCGCCCAAGCCGTTCTTGATCTTCCTCAGCGCCTCCAGGTGCTCCGTCCAGACCTTCGTCGTCGGTCCCGCCGGCTTCAGGGCGGCGAGGTCCAAAGGGTCGTCGCGATTGCGGACGAAGCGGGGGAAGACGCCGTCGTACATCCGGAAATCGTACTCCGAGCCCCAGACCTCCGCGAAATAGGTCGCTCTCGGATTCACCTTGAGCCAATCCCAATCGTAGTCGCGGAAGAATTTTATCTCGGCCTCGGCGAAGTCGTCGGCGTCCTTCTCCGCCGGGATGAGGTGGCCCCATGCCGCCACGGGGACGCGATCCGCGACTTCGCCGGCCAAGGCCGCTTCGACTCTCTCTCGCTTCGATAATCTCGCGCTCATGGCTCCTCCCATCACGGACCGAAGAGGTCGACGGCCGCGTCGTTCCTAAATGAACAGGAAGCGCATGAGGCTCGACCAGTCGTTCTCTATGCCCCATCCGTCGAGGATCGCCGAGACCCCGCCGCGATGGTGGACCTCGTGCGTGTACAGAGCGAGAAGGTTGCCCCCGAAACTCAGGGTCCTTTGCTGATTGTCCCGGCCGGTGAAGGTGAAGGTCTTAACCAGGTCCTCGGCAGTGGCAGCGGCGCAGGCGGCGACGAGGGCCTCGTCGGCCTTCGCGCGCAAGGCTTTATATTCGGAGAAGTCCTTGAAGATAATCTCGCCCATCGAGGCCTGGGGGAAGGATCCCACGATCGGAAGGATGAGGTCCGGCAGGAAGCCCCGGTCCGCGGCGCGCTTGAGCGAGCCGGCGGTCGACTGGAGACCGTGGTTGACGAGCCCCGCTATCGACTTGTAGTAGGTGCTCGCCGCCTCGTACAGGCGCGACTCGGGGAGAGTCCCGAGGACGCGAACCATCTCCGCATTGGCGTGCTTGTTATACGTGGCATAAATGCCCAGGATTTCCTTGAAGTCCATTTCGCCCTCCTGTTAATACGGAAAGAATACGATGAATCCGAGAGTCCGCGATAGGGCCGCAGACCGATGCGCCGGATCGGCACGGGACATGGGCTATTCCTTCTTCCGATATCCGATGGTTTGCCCGAAGAGAACCCTCTGGTCCGGTCTCAGTCCCAGTCTTGCGGAGAGCTCCGCCTTGTTGCAGTTGTGGAACCAGGCAGCAAGTCCCTGCGAGGCCGCGAACAGGTATACGTTCCCCGCTATGAGACCGGTATCCACATAATAGTAGGCCTTCTGCGTCTCGGAATCATTGAGGCCCGGTTCCTGATATCCCGCCTTTGCGAATTTTCCGATGTCCGCGACATAAATGAGGCGAACGGGAGCATCGGCGCCGAGGCTCATCTGTCCCTGTCCGATGGCGAAGGCCCGAAGATCGCCGGACGCTACGGGAGCGAGCCTGTGAGGGAGGGGCTCATAGCGGTACACGCCTTCCTCCAGCGCGACATAGACATCGATTTCCTGCGAATTGCTGGCGGACGCTGACGTTATCCCGGCTACGTCGAAGGGACCTTTTTTCCGGTTAACCCCGCTGGCCGCCCATAGGAGATTGGAAAGCTTCTGGACGGACAGCTTCTTGTCGCCGATGGAACGCTGGGTCCTCCGCTTCTCCAATGCCGCTTGGACCGACTTGTCTCGATCGAAGCGGGGCTTCGGCAGTGCGATGGCTTGCAGATTCCCGACGATGCCTTTCTCAGCTTTCATGCGTTCCTCCTATCTCCGATTCTCGCTTGACGAAGATAGTATGCCAGAATAAGATTGACCAGTCAAATATATTTTCGGAGGGACGCCAGATGGCAAGAATGAAGGCGATTCAGATAGAGAAGCCGGGCGGGGACTTCAAGCTCGTGGAGATCGAGCTGCCCCAGCCGCGCGAGAACGAGGTCCTGGTCAAAGTCGAAGCCTGCGGAGTCTGCCATGGAGACGCGATCGTGAAGGACGGGACCTTTCCCGGCCTCTCCTATCCGCGGATTCCCGGACACGAGGTCATCGGTACGATCGCGAAGCTGGGGAGCGGCGTCGAGGGCTGGGCCCTGGGCAAAAGGGTCGGCATCGGTTGGCATGGCGGCCATTGCTTTAAATGCCCGGCCTGCATGCGAGGCGACTTCTGGGCATGCGAGCATTCCCTGACGACCGGCATCTCCGTCGACGGCGGCTATGCCGAATACATGATCGCCCGCTTCGAGGTACTGATCTCGATCCCTGAAGAATTGTCGTCGGTCGAAGGAGCCCCCCTCCTCTGCGCAGGACGCACGACCTTCGCGGCGCTCAGGAGCAGCAACGCGAGGGCCGGGGACCTCGTCGCCATACAGGGTCTCGGCGGGCTCGGCCATCTCGCGGTTCAGTATGCCGCGAGAATGGGGTTCAGGACCATCGTCCTGTCGCGCGGCCGCGACAAGGAAAGCCTGGCCTACAAACTCGGCGCGCACGAGTACGTCGACGCCCAAGCCGCCGAGCCCGCCAAGGAGCTGAAGCGGATGGGCGGAGCGAAGGTCATTCTTTGCACGGCGCCCAATGCGCAGGCGATATCGGGCGCCATCGGCGGCCTGGGCAGGAACGGCCAGGCGGTGATAGTCGCGGCCGGCAGGGAACCGCTCCAGATCCCGGCTGGCCTCCTCATCGGCGCCGGAAGGTCCATCGTCGGCTCGGGCGCCGGTGAGCCCGGCGACGCGATCAAGTTCAGCGTCCTGACCAAGGTGATCCCCATGGTGGAAGTCTTCCCTCTGGAGCAAGCCGCCCAGGCCTACGAGAAGATGATGTCCGCGAAGGTCCACTTCAGGTCGGTCCTGAAGATGTGAAGCCCGCGCGGCAAGGAGGCTCAGTCATGAGAACGATCGCAATAGAGGAGCATTTCGCCGTTCCGACCCTTCGCCCCGAGGGGACGGCTTCCGCCGGCGCGGCGGGACAATTCATGGCCGAGGTAAACAAGAAGCTGCTCGATCTCGGGGAGGGTCGGCTCGCCGAGATGGACGCCGCGGGAATAGATGTGCAGGTGCTTTCCCTATCGGCGATCGACGGCATCGACAAAGCCGATACGGAGACCGCGCTTTCGCTCGTCCGGGATTCCAACGATCTTCTCGCCGAGGCGGTACGCGGCCATCCTCGGCGTTTTTCAGGCTTCGCCGCCCTCGCCCTGCAGGACCCCGAAAAGGCCGCGATGGAGCTCGAGCGCTGCGTTACGAAACTGGGATTCGCCGGAGCGATGATCGACGGGACCGTCGGCGGCCTCTTCCTCGACGATCGCCGCTTCGAGCCGGTGCTGGCGGCCGCGGAGCGACTGTCGGTCCCTCTCTACCTCCATCCCGCGCCGCCGCCCGCCCCGGTCCGCTCGGCATACTATAGCGGCCTGCCCGAGGCCGTAGCCTATTCACTGTCCATCAGCGGTTGGGGTTGGCATGCCGAGATGGGACTCCATAGCCTCAGGCTCATCGTCGCGGGAGTCTTCGACCGCTTCCCCGGGCTGCAGGTCATCATAGGCCACATGGGAGAGTTCATCCCCTACTGCCTTGCCCGATCCGACATGCAGCTGAGCCGCGCGGCTCCGCAGCTCGAGCGCCGGGTGAGCGAGTACTTCCGCTCGAACTTCCATATAACGACGAGCGGATACTTCACGCTTCCGCCGCTTCTCTGCGCCCTGATGGTGGTGGGGGCCGAACGCATCCTGTTCGCCGTGGATTATCCCTACAGCCCGAATGCCGCGGGCAGGAAGCTGCTCGATACCGCTCCGCTCAGCCCGTCCGACCTGGAGCTCATCGCCCACGGCAACGCCGAGAGGCTGCTTGGCCTGAAGCCTTGAACCGCCGGGGACTCCGATGGCGGGCCGAGGCGCCGCCTCAGGGGAACAATTCCTCGAGCGCCTTGGAAGCCGTATAGACCGCGCCGACGCCGCCGAGGTGGCAGGCGACTCGCATGACCTCCGCGATCTCTTCCTTGGTGGCGCCCGCCTTCATGGCCGACTGGGCGAGGGACTTTACCCCGCCCTCGGCGCCGTGGGCCGCGTCGAAGGCCATCGCGACGAGCAGCTTGATCCTTCGCGGCAGGGCGCCGTCGGCGTACACGAGGTCGTCGGCGGCCTTCAAGTGATCCATGAACGCGGGATCGAGCCTCATCATCGTGGCAAGCGGGTGTCCGGGCATAGAGAGCCTCCTTCGGCACTGATTAACTACTGTACACCATTATCGGATCGCCGTCGTCAGGCGAAAGCGGGGATAGTGACGAGGCAGAACTAATTAATCGCCCGGCGAATCTTCCAGTTCGAAAACGGCGGCGTGGCTGGGATAGATAGTTCGAACCTTCTTTCGCCGGATCGCTTCCCAGCTTGCCAGGCACTCCGTATCGTCGGGCATGATCTGACCGGGGGGCGGGAGGTCGCCAATGATCGCCTCGCCCTCGTCGGATATGTAGCTGACGCTGTCGGGCGAGTGTCCCGGGGTGAGGATGACCTCAGCCCGGATGCCGAGCCCGGCCAAGTGATCCCGCGATGCCGGGCTCTCGATCCTCAGAAGCGCCTCTTTTCGTATCGGCGTATATTCCTTGCAGGTCCTGCCGATGATCCTTTCCATATCGTCTATGCCTTCGCCCTGGTTCTCGAAAATGAAGCACGCGATGCCGCGCTCGAGGAACTCCCCGATCAGCCCGGCATGGTCCATATGGAAGTGAGTCACCAAGGCCCACGACACCTGATCGAGCCGTTAGCCAAGCGACTTGAGGCCCCGCGCGTATTCGTATAAAGTGCGGGGCCAGCCGGCGTCGATCGCCAGGAGCCGATCGGAGGTCGAGCTCTTCACGAAGAAGACGTTGGTGCTTCGGTACCGAAAGTAATTCACGCCTTCGTCGGCATGGCTGGTTCCGACGGCCGATTGTTCATGGCCTCGAACATTTCCTCTCCCTTCTCCCTGAGTCCAACGGCCATCCCTACCGCAATCTCGGCATCTTTCCTTTCCAGTCCCTTGAAAAGCCCGTCGATGAACTCGGGGACCGGCATTCCCCCATGGGTTTGATCCGGGTCGGCCCGCCGTTCCTTGCCGAGCTCGGAATCGACGCCGGGAGGGATGACCTCGATGACCTCGATTCCCTTGGCCTTGAGCGTGTGCCTCATGGACATCGTCAGGGAGTGGACGAAGGCCTTGGTGGCGCAATAGACGCTCATGTGGGCCACGGGAGCGAAGCCCAGGCCCGAGGATACGTTGATGATGGTCGCTCCGGGCTTCCCCTGGATGAAAGGAGCCAGCAGGTCGGAAAGATGGATCACGGCGAAGGCGTTAGTCTCCATCTCCTGCCTGACCCGCGTGAAGTCCAGGCCCGAGCCGACGGTACCGGCGAATTGGACGCCGGCATTGTTGACGAGGACGTTCGTGTCGGGGTGATTGGCGGTCAGCCACCTGTAGAAGTCGAGTCGATGCCGCTCGTCGGCCACGTCGCAGACCTTGGTCGCCAGGCCGGGGTGCTTCCGGACGAGGTCGACCAGGCGGTCGGAGCGGCGCCCGCAGATGATGACCTTGTTCCCGAGGGCGAGGAACCTCTCGGCCATGCCCAGGCCGATGCCCGAAGTGCCTCCCGTGATGGCGATAGTATTTCCCGTCAGGTTCATGCTGTCCTCCATTCATAAGCTCGCTTGACGCGGAGAGTATGCCAGAATAACATTGACCAGTCAAATATTAAGCCGGAGGCGGTGTCGATGACAAGCGGGCCGAATCTTACGATCAACAAAGTGGTTCGAATGGCCCAGGCCTTCATTAATGGTAGACTCAAGCACATAGGCCTGAGCAGCGGGCTTTTCTACTTCATTCTCGAGCTAGTCGAGCACGACGGTCTTTCGATGCGGGAATTGAGCCAGGCCGTGCTGGTGGACAATGGCTACACTACCAGGGCCGTCAAGAGGCTCGAGGATTGCGGATACGTGCGCAAGAGCGTCGATCCGGACGATTCGAGATCCTATCGCATATTCCTGACGCCGAAGGGACGAGGCAGCTCCGCCGCCATTCAGGACGTACTGATGGAATGGGCCGATCTGGTCACACGGGGAGTGACCGCCGACGAGATCGGCGTCGTGTTCAAGGTATTCGACATCTATTACGAGAACGCGAGGCGCCATTTCGAGACGGCGGTCGCGGACCTGGACTGAAGGGCGGCGCGGGAGACGCGCCGGAGAACGGCCTTGCTACTGCGCCGTCCATCCCCCGTCGACCAGCAGCAACGCGCCCGACACCATGTCCGATGCGGGCGAGGCCAGGTAAATGACCGCGCCGGCCACGTCGGCGATCGTCCCGACCCTTCCGATCGGCAACTGGGCCAGGACCTTGCCCCGATAGTCCGGAGCGTCCAGCCTCTCGGCCGTCCCCGGGGTATAGATGAAGGTGGGCCCGACGGCGTTGACGTTGACGCCCTTCGCGGACCACTCCAAGGCCAGGACCTTGGTCAGCTGGTTGACCCCTCCCTTGGAGGCGCAATAGATCGCCTCGCCGGGAATCCCGACCACGCTCGCCTGGGAGCTCATGTTGATGATCTTCCCCCTCCCCTGCCTCAACATGATCCGGCCGGCGGCCTGGCAGCAGAAGAAGAGGCCTTTTAAATTGAGCGACATCATCTCGTCCCAGTCCCTCTCCGTGACTTCGGCGGCCGGGATGGGCTTTCCCATTCCGGCGTTGTTCACGACGATGTCGATCCCGCCGAAGCGCTCGTCGATCGCGTCGAACACCGACGGGATCCGGGCCACGTCCCGAGCATCCAGCCGAAAGGCCTCCGCTTCCCCGCCCGAGGCGAGTATCTCCGCCTTCAGGGACTCGAGCTCGCCCATGTCCCTGGCGGCCACGGCGACCTTCGCCCCCGCATCGGCCAGGGATCTCGCTATTCCTCGGCCGATCCCCCTGCTAGCGCCCGTGACGACAGCCACCTTCCCCGAGATGTCGAAAGCCGAATGCCCCATTCCGTCGCCTCCTCGAGACCGAGCCTACACCATCCGCGCCCCTCGAGAGAAGGTTCGAGCCTTGACCCCCGGCCCCGCTTTCGATATGTTTAGCAAGTCTAAATATTAGAGAGGCTAAATAAGTGGCAGTCGAGAAAGACTCGAGCGCCCGGGAAGTACTCGAGGTCATTCCGATGGCGATGCGCTTCATTCGGGCGCAGATGCGCAAATACGGCGCGGTGGACCTCAGCGTCCCTCAGTTCAGGTCCCTCCTCTTCCTCAGGCGGCATGCCGGAAGCTCCCTCGGCGGGGTCGCCGAGGACCTCGGGATGACTCCGCCGTCGGCGAGCAAGCTCATCGACTGCCTGGAGCGGCGGAACCTGGTCGAGCGGAAGGCTTCGTCCTTGGATCGGCGCATGGTGACCATCGGCATGACGCCGAAAGGGAACGAGCTCCTCGACCAGGCCATCGAAGGGACGCAGAAGAGCATTTCCGAGACTTTAGCCGCCCTGACGCCCCGAGAGATCAGAGCCGTCGGGCTGGCCATGTCAGCTTTGAAGCGCGTCCTTTCCCTGGCGAAGCATGACCCCATCTGAGCGAAGGCGGTACGTCGATGTCGATAGTGGAATCGGAAAAGCTCACGCGCTCCTTCGGGGCCCTCGTCGCCGTCGACGCCCTATCGCTCAGGATAGAGGCGGGCGAGACATTCGCCCTTCTCGGGCCCAACGGCGCGGGCAAGAGCACGACCATCAAGATGCTCACGACGCTGTTGCCGCCGACCTCGGGCACCGCGAGCCTGGCCGGCCACAGCCTGGTAGGCGAGGCCCGCGAAGTCAGGCGGATCATCGGCTATGTCCCGCAGATGCTCTCGGCCGACGGCACCCTCACCGGATACGAGAACCTCCTCGTCTTCGCCAAGCTGTATAGGATAAAGCGGAGCGAGAGGGAGGATCGGGTCCGGGACGCCCTCGAGTTCATGGGGCTCGCCGATTCGGCCGACAAGCCGGTCCGCCAATTCTCCGGGGGGATGATCCGCCGCCTGGAGATAGCGCAATCGATGCTGCACATTCCGCGCATCCTCTTCCTGGACGAGCCGACGGTCGGTCTCGACCCCTCGGCCCGCAGGGCCGTCTGGAAGCACGTAGTCGAGCTTCGCGATCGCTACGGGATGACGATCGTGCTTACGACCCACCAAATGGAAGAAGCCGATCTCCTGTGCGATCGCATCGCGATAATGGACAAGGGCCGGGTCGTCGCCCAAGGGTCGCCGCGGGAGCTCAAGGCTTCCATCGGCAAGGACGACGCGACGCTGGACGAGGTCTTCATCCACTACACCGGGAGCAATCTCGAGTCCGGAGGCAACTATCGTGAAACCCGAAGAACGCGGCGATCGGTTCGTCGTCTCGGCTGAGGCGCCCGTCGCGCGAAGCCCCCTCGGGAGCCTTTACGACTATTTCGCGAGGACCCTCGCGATAGCCGGGATGGAGGGACGAAAGCTCCTCCACGATCCCACCGAGATGCTCACCAGGGCCGTGCAGCCGGCGCTGTGGCTTCTCGTATTCGGGCAGGTCTTCACCCGCACGCGCGCGATCCCGACCGGCAACCTGAGCTACATAGATTTCATGTCGCCCGGCATACTCTCGCAGAGCGTCCTCTTCATCGCGATCTTCTACGGGATCTCGGTGATCTGGGAGCGCGACCTCGGCATCCTGCACAAGTTCCTGGTGAGCCCGACGCCCCGCTCGGCCCTCGTCCTCGGGAAGGCGCTGTCGGCCGGCATCAGAGGCCTGACTCAGGCGATTATCGTCTATCTCCTCGCCGTGCTCCTCGGCGTCAGGATGAGCTGGAACCCCCTCTCCCTCCTCCTGGTCGCCCTCGTCGTCCTCCTGGGCGCCGGATTCTTCTCGACCTTCTCGCTCGTGATCGCCTGCCTGGTAAAGACGAGGGAGCGCTTCATGGGCATCGGCCAGATCCTCACGATGCCGCTCTTCTTCGCGAGCAACGCGATCTATCCCATCTCGATAATGCCGCGCTGGCTTCAGGTCGTTTCCCGCTTCAATCCGCTGACCTACCAGGTGGACGCGCTCCGCGGTCTCATGATCTCGGGCGGATCGAGCGCATACGGCGCGGGCCTCGACATACTCGTGCTGACCTTGGCGATGGCGGCCCTCGTCGCCGTCGCCGCGAAGCTCTATCCCACGCTGGCCGTGTAGCGGGAGTCGATGAAACCCGAAGGGAAACGGGCCATGCCGAGACGGCTTCGACATGGCCCCGAGCGATTCCTCCTCCTCTGCGCCGCCCTGGCCGCGATGTCCTGCGCGACGGTTCCATCGCCCTCCCCGCCGTATTTCGACGCCGCCTCGGCGAGCCAAAGCCGCGCGCCCGGCAGCCTTATCGGCGCCCTGTACTTGCGTACGATTCCCTCGAGAGACGAATGGCTCATGCTCGCCGCCGCGTCGCCGTGGCTGCTGGGCACCCGCATCGGGATGCGGGTGCTCGAAAAGGAAGGCTACGCGGCCTGGCGCAGGTCGCGCCTGGATTCCCTCCGCGATATACGGTCGACGAAAATCGTATTCGAGGCGCGGCTGCCCGAAGGCGGCAGCGAGACGCAATCGGGAACGGTCTTCGTCCCCGTCCCGCGCCGCGAATACAGGCAAAGACTGACCTGGATCGTATTCGCGAAAGGCACGGAGCTTCGGCGCGACTACACTCCCTCGCGGGGCAAGGCCCTGGAGATGCCCTTCATCACGGCCCTTGCATCCCTCGGCTACGCGGTGTGGGTCCCCGATTATTCCGGCATGGGCGAGGGGCGGGGCGTCCACGAATATTGCGTCCCCGATTCCCTCGCCGATTCGGCCTTGGACGGATTGGCGGCGGCTCGGCAATGGCTGGGCGAAACGATGAGCGAAAGCGGGCTTGCCTATGCCGAGAACGGACGGCTGGTCGTCATGGGCTACTCCGAGGGCGGACTCGCCGCGATGGGAACGCTGAAGGCGATCGTCGACGATCGGATCCCGACGCCGGGCCTGAGCCTGGAGGCCGTCTACGCGATGGGCGCGCCGCTCGATCTCGTCATCGAAGTCCCGAATCTCGGCCCCAAGCCTTTCGCGATCAGCCATCCCGAGTATCAGGTCTTCCTGGGGCTCGGTTGGGCCCGCGTCTACCCCGATGAGGTGAAGCCCGCCGAAATCTTCTCGCCGAGAACAGTCGACGGGATCCTGCCGCTGTTCGACGGGACCAGGCGCGATTCGGACATCGAACGGCGCATCTCGGCGATCGTCGGGAAGAAAGAGGGCGAGGTCACGGACGAGGATATCTTCGCGCCCGAATACCTGTCCGCGCTCCGGCATGATCCGACGTCGAGCGCCTATTACCGGCTTCAATCGCAAGCCCGTCTCGACGATTGGACTCCCCCGTCCGGCGTACCGATAATCCTCGCGGCGACGCCGACCGACGACATCGTCCCCTTCGCCAACAGCGAGGACGAATACGCGTGGGCCCTTCGGCAGGACCCGGCGGCGAAGCTCAGCCTCGTGCGCCTGTCCAGCGCCGACCATATCTCCGCGGGGGTGGAAGCCTACCTGTACGCGGTGGTCGATCTCGATAGGCGGGAAGGAGCTGTGCGATGAGCGAATTGCGCAATGATCGGTACAAGTGGATAGCCCTCTCCAACACGACCCTGGGCGTCCTGATGGCTTCCATCAACTCCTCGATCGTCCTCATATCCCTCCCCGCGATCTTTCGCGGCATAAACATCGATCCTTTGATGCCGGAGAACGTCGGCTACCTTCTCTGGATGCTGATGGGCTACATGGTAGTGATCGCCGTGCTGGTCGTGAGCCTCGGTCGGGTCGGCGACATGTTCGGCCGGGTCAAGATGTACAATCTCGGATTCGCGATCTTCACGGCGGCCTCGATCGGCCTTTCGTTCGTCTTCTGGCAGGGAGCCTCGGCGGCAATGACCCTGATAGGGCTCCGCATCGTCCAGGGCATCGGCGGAGCCTTCCTCATGGCCAACTCCGCGGCCATCCTCACGGACGCCTTCCCCACGAACCAGCGGGGCATGGCCCTCGGCATCAATTCGGTGGCGGGCATCTCGGGTTCCTTCATCGGCCTCGTCGTGGGAGGCCTGCTTTCCTTCGGCGACTGGCATCTCATCTTCCTCGTCACCGTCCCCATCGGGATCGCCGGCACGATCTGGGCCTATATGAGCCTAAAGGAAATCGGCGCCGTGAAGAAGGCGCGGATCGATTGGTGGGGCAACCTCAGCTTCGGCCTCGGCCTGATCTCCGTCCTGGTCGGGATCACCTACGGGATCCAGCCCTATGGGACGAGCGGCATGGGCTGGGGCAATCCGATGGTCCTCGCGACCATCTTCGGCGGCATCGCCCTCCTCGTGGTCTTCTGCCTCGTCGAGATCCGAGTGAAGGATCCGATGTTCCGCCTGGGCCTGTTCCGCGTGCCAGCCTTCAGCGCCGGGAATCTGGCCGGCTTCCTCGCCTCCACGGGACGCGGCGGGCTCATGTTCATGCTGATCATCTGGCTCCAGGGGATATGGCTCCCCTATCACGGCTACAGCTTCGAGTCCACGCCCTTCTGGGCGGCGATCTACATGCTGCCGATGACCGCCGGCTTCCTGGTCGCCGGTCCCCTCTCGGGCTACCTCTCCGACCGCTTCGGCGCGCGCCCCTTCGCGACCGGCGGCATGATCGCCGCCGCGATCACCTTCGTCCTGATGGCGCTCCTGCCTCCCGACTTCAGCTACGCCCCCTTCGGGCTCCTCCTCTTCGCCAACGGCCTCGCGATGGGCTGCTTCGCCTCGCCCAACACCGCGGGCATCATGAATTCCGTCCCGCCCGGGGAGCGCGGAGTGGCGTCGGGCATGCGGGCGACCTTCCAGAACGCGGCGATGAACCTGTCCATCGGGCTCTTCTTCTCCCTCATGATAGCCGGCCTCAGCGCAACCCTCCCCGCCGCCCTTTTCAAGGGGCTGACGGCCCAGGAAGTGCCGGACGCCGTCGCCGACCGGATCGCCCACCTGCCCGCGGTCGGCAGCCTCTTCGCGGCCTTCCTGGGATACAACCCGATGAAGTCCCTCCTCGGACCCGCCCTCGCCGGGCTTCCGCAGACACGGGCGGATTTCCTGACGGGCAAGACCTTCTTTCCCGATCTCATTTCGGGGCCCTTCATGCACGGCATGCGCATAACCTTCGTCTTCTCGTGCGCGATGATGCTCGTCGCCGCCGGAGCCTCGTGGCTGCGGGGGAAGCGATATGTTTACGGAGAGGACGGGGAAGAGGCGTAGATTCCCTGCCGATCGCGATTGTGCGCTCCGTCACCGACGGGAAGATCCGAAAGCGATATATTCCGGGGAGGCGGGTTTTTCGGTATATTGGTTCCTGCGAGGTGAAGCATGTCCATGGAGCATCGCGATCGTCGTCGAGTCGTACTCGTCGCCCTCATCGGCATTCTCGCCCCGGCCATCTTCGCGCAGGGCGCCGTCCAGGCGAAGCCCTGGTATGCCGCCGAGCTCGAGAGCCTGGGCTTTACGGTCTTTCCGAAGCCTCAGGCCCTTGACGAATTCTCCGTCCAGGCCTTGGGCGGCGCCAATGTCAGATTGAGCGATCAAAGGGGGAAGATCGTCCTCCTCAACTTCTGGGCGACCTGGTGTCCGCCCTGCAGGGCCGAGATGCCCGCGATCGACAAGCTGTGGAAGGCGACCAAGGCCACGGCCTTCACCGTCATGGGCGTCAGCGTGGGCGAAGAGCCGGGTACCGTGAAGGGTTTCATCGCCAAGCAAGGCTACAGCTACCCGATCTACGTCGATCCGAGCGGGACCCTGGGCGAGGAGTTCAACGCGCGCTCGATACCGACGACCTATATCCTGGACAAATCCGGCTCGGCCATTGCCGGGATAATCGGAGGCGCTTCCTACGACAGCCCCGAGGCGGCCGCGATCTTCGCGAAACTCGCCTCTCGATGAAGGGGGTCGGCGTCCTTACGGCCGCCGCGGCGGGCCTCTTAAGCTTCCTCTCTCCCTGCGTCCTGCCCCTCATACCCGCCTACCTCTCCTTCGTATCGGGCTATGGCCTCTCCGATATCCGATCGGGAACGGCGCGCTTCAGCGTGCTACGGCGGACCCTGGCCTTCGCGGCGGGCTTCGCCATCGTCTTTACCGCCCTCGGCCTGCTCTTTTCCGGCGCTTCCATGCTCCTGGCGGGGCTTTCACGCAGGATCGTCCTGGCGGCGGGGATCCTGGTGATCCTGCTCGGATTCAACCTTATCTTCGATTTCATCAAGGCCCTCGATCTGGAGGCGCGCTTTCATGCCGCCAAGGCGCCGCGCGGCTACGCCGGGGCATTCCTCGCGGGCCTCGCCTTCGCCGCTGGCTGGTCGCCTTGCGTCGGGCCCATACTCGCCTCGATCCTCCTCTTCGCGGCGAGGGAAGGGAAGGCCCTCGAGGCCGCCCTTCTGCTGGCCGCTTATTCCGTCGGTCTGGCCCTGCCTTTCCTGGCGGTGAGCCTTTTCTTCGATCGGCTCACTCCCTTGATGAGCTGGTTCAAGCGGCACGCGGCAGGCGTCCGCATCGCTTCGGGCGTCCTTCTCGTCGTCTTGGGAGCCTTCATGGCTCTCGGACGTCTTGCTTCGATGAGCTCCTTCGCGGCGAGATCGGGAAACGCGCTCGCCATGGCAGTGGACGGATCGCCCGGGACGGCCCGCCTCGCGGCGGCGGCTTTATGGGCCCTGATCGCCGCGTCGATACCGGCAGTCCCCGCGCTCAGGGGCCGAAAGGTCCTGACGCCTCCGCGAATTGCCTTCTTCGCCGCCTTCGCGGCTTTGGCAATCGGCGATGTAGCCGGCCTCTGGTCGACGGCGCGCCTCGTCGCCGGTTGGCTCTCCTATCAGGGAGCTTGACGCCGCGCCTCGACCTGCAGGTATTTGCAATGTCCAAATATTACAAGCATTCTCGGAATTAATTCGATCAGTTGAAAACGGAGGAATTTACCAGTGGTCGCGGAGGAATTTACCAGTGGTCGAGCCGGCCGCGACCACTGAAGGAATCTCCCTCGACCAGTGGTAAATTCCTCCGCGACCACTGAAGAAATCCTCCTCAAAAACTTAAGACGCCGAAAGCGACCAGGCACTTGCCGGGTCCAGTTGACCAGGCACCCGCCTGGTCCCTGAGCCCCGATCTGAAGAATCCCTAGTTGGGGGTACCCTCGAGTAATAACATGGGTCACTCTCCGTCGCTTTTTCCTCGTATGTCGCCGCCCCTTGGCTTCCCTGACGCTAAGGCCACCCCAACGGGTGGCCTTAGTTTTAGGAAGCGGCGGCCTGAGCCTCTGCGACAGCTTCGGCAATGATTTGAGCATCTATACCATGGCGCCGAAGACTTTCAACCAGTCGATTTATCTGGGCGTTTTCCAACTTGGCTAAATCCTTCCTCAGCCCTTGCCCCACATAAGCCTTAAGAAGCGGCTGATATCCGGAAAAGCCGAGCACTGGCGCCAGGGCCTTTAGGTCCTCGATTACGTCCTGCGGCATCCGGATACTTATGGTCTCCATGGGCTTATCTTTCTGGAGTCGATTCTTCATACGTTCACTCATCTTCATAGTCCCTCCTCTCTGCGGGCGTGGCCGTACGGGCCGAAACAATACGAATAGTGTCCGC
>CAYNFM010000028.1:30549-36637 GCA_964396415.1 uncultured Treponemataceae bacterium
TTGGGGTACCCCAAGTTCCGCGAAGCGCCTTGACATTTGGGCCGTGCCCAATATTATGAGCCTATGACTATAACCTCTCCTATTCACCACTATTCACCGAAGCGCGGCATACGCATCTCGCTTTGAAAAGGGGTTCATAGATGGCTTTCGTTCCCGAGAAGAAGCTCAATCCGAAAATCAAGAAGGTCGTAGGGGTAATCAGCGGCAAGGGCGGCGTCGGAAAGTCGACTGTGGCCGTGCTTCTCGCCCAGGCGCTCGCGGCGCGAGGCAGGAAGGTCGGGATCATGGACGCCGACATCACCGGACCGAGCCTGCCCAGGCTCATGGGTCTCGACTCCTTCCGCGCCGAGACCGAAGGCGAGAGCTTCATACCCCTGGTCTCGGAGGAAGGAATCGGCCTCGTTTCGATCAATCTCCTCACGGAGGAGGAGGATGAACCCGTCATTTGGCGCGGTCCCCTGCTCGGCAAGGCGATCCAGCAGTTCTGGACCGATGCGGCCTGGGGCGAGCTCGACTATCTCGTCGTCGATTTTCCGCCGGGCACCTCGGATATCGCCCTTACCGCCTTCCAGACTATTCCGATATCCGGCCTCGTCGTGGTGACGACGCCTCAGGACTACGTCTCGATGATCGTCACCAAATCGGTGAAGATGGCGACGATGCTCAAAGCCCCCCTCATCGGCTTCGTTGAGAACATGGGCAGCCTGATTTGCCCGCACTGCGGCGAGGTCGTGCCCCTCTTCTCCGACGGAGGCGAGCGCCCTCGGGCCCTCGCCGGCATGAGGCTCCTCGCGAGCCTTCCCTGGCGCGGCGAAGTGGCCCAGGCGCGCTCGATCCGATGGAGCGCGCTGTCGGAGGCGGCCAAAGCCGAGGCCGGCGCCATCGCCGTCGGGGTCGAGACGGCGCTCCGGACAGATCCCTCGCCGCCCGCGGCGGCGCGCTAGGATCGAGCGATGGCGCGACCGGTGAGCGAACGGCTCTTGGGAGGGATGATCCCTCCTCGCGTCCTGAAGCCCGCTGGAATTCCCGCCCGAGAGCTCGAGGAAGTGCGCCTCGGCTTCGACGAGGCGGAGGCCCTTCGCCTCGCCGACCTCGAGGGCCTCTATCAGGAGGCGGCGGCGCGCTCGATGGGCGTGTCCCGCCAGACATTCGGCCGGATCGTCGAAAGCGCCAGGCGCAAGGTCGCGGACGCGGTGCTGAACGGCAAAGCCCTCCGCATAGAAGGCGGAGAAGTCTCGATACGGAACGAAGGAGAGAAGACGATGAAGATCGCGGTACCGGCTCAGGCCGGGCTCGTGGACGAGCATTTCGGTCACTGTAAGGAGTTCCTCGTGTTCGCGGTATCAGCGGACGGGTCGGTGAAAAGCGAGGCTACGATCCCCTCGGTCGATGGCTGCGGCTGCAAATCGGGAGTGGCCTCGGTCCTCGCGCGCGCCGGCGTCACCCATCTCGTCGCCGGGAACATGGGAGAGGGGGCAGTCCATGTGCTCGGCGCCCAAGGAATAGGCGTCATACGAGGAGCGACCGGCGACGCCCGCGCGGCCGCCGAGGCTTTCGCGAAAGGCACTCTTTCCGACTCAGGCGTGGGCTGCGCCGAAGGCCACGGAGCAGGGCACGGAGACTCCGGGCACGATTGCGCGCACGGAGACTAGAAGTGTGACTTAGGTCACTGTCCTCATCTCAATAAATTAATATAGTTAAAAATAGATCGAAAGGAGGCCCGGAATGGCCAAATACGTAATTGTCGGAGGCGTCGCGGGTGGAGCGACGACGGCGGCCAGGCTCAGGCGTCTCGACGAAAAGGCGGAGATAGTACTCCTAGAGCGCGGAGATTACATCAGCTACGCCAACTGCGGCCTACCCTACTACGCCGGCGGGGTCATCAAGGAGCGCTCGAAGCTCTTCGTGATGACGCCCGAGCGCTTCAGAGCGACCCTCGCGGTCGATGTACGGACGGGCCACGAGGCGACGGCGATAGACGCGAAAGCCAAGACCGTGACCATCGTGGAGGAGGCGACCGGCCGGAGCTACGCGGAGAGCTACGACGCCCTGGTCCTTTCGCCCGGGGCGGAGCCCGTCAAGCCGCCCATCCCCGGCATCGAGGACGAGCGCATCTTCACGCTGCGGTCGGTTCCGGACATCGACGCCATCAAGGAATACATCGACGCGCGCCGCCCCGGTCGGGCGGCCGTCATCGGCGCGGGCTTCATCGGCCTCGAGATGGCCGAGAATCTCCGGGAGCGCGGGGTCTTCGTGACGATCGTCGAGGCCCTCGACCAGGTCATGAACGTCATCGATCCCGAGATGGCGGCCATCGTTCACCAGCACATCAAGGCCAAGGGCGTCGAGCTCTACCTCGCCGACTCCGTCGCCGCCTTCGAGCGGAGGGACGGCAAGATCGTCATCAAGCTGAAATCGGGCGCGGAATTGCCCGTCGACATGGCCATCCTCTCCATAGGCGTCAGGCCGGAAACTCCGCTCGCGCGCGAAGCGGGCCTGAAGCTCGACCAGCGCGGCGCCATCGTCGTCGACGCGTCGATGCGCACGAGCGACGCCAGCATCTACGCGGTGGGCGACGCCGTGGCCTGCGTGAGTCCCCTCACGTCGAAGACGAGCACCGTGCCCCTCGCGGGACCGGCGAACAAGGAGGCCCGCATAGCGGCCGACGCCATTGTCCTCGGTCCGGGACGGGGCGGCTACGGCGGCTCGATCGGCAGCTCCATCGCGAAGGTCTTCGACCTCACCGTCGCCTGCACGGGTCTCTCCGAGAAGGCCTGCGCGCGCGAAGGGATGGCGCACGAAGCCGTGATCGTCCATCCCTCGAGCCATGCGGGATATTACCCGGAAGCCAAGCCCTTCTCGCTCAAGGTCGTGTTCGATCCAGCCGGAGGGAAGCTCCTCGGCGCGCAGGCCGTCGGTTACGAGGGCGTGGACAAGAGGATCGACGTCATCGCCGCCTTCCTGTCCATGGGGGCGGGCATCGAGGCCCTCTCGAAATTCGAGCACGCCTACGCTCCGCCCTTCGCGAGCGCCAAGGACCCGGTCAACTATGCGGGTTTCGTCGCCGAGAACATCCGCAGCGGCCTGAGCGCCCAGGTACGGTGGAGCGACGTCGCCCGCCTGGCGGGCGAGGGCGCCTTCGTCCTCGACGTCAGGACGCCCGAGGAGTTCGCGCTCGGCCACATCGAGGGGGCCGCCAACATACCGAATACGGTTCTCCGCTCCCGTCTCGACGAGGTCCCGCGCGATCGCTTCGTCCTCCTCTATTGCGGCGTAGGCATCCGCGGCTATCTGGCGGAGCGCATCCTCAGACAGAACGGCTGGAAAAACCTGGCCAATCTCGCCGGAGGCTGGAAGACCTACGAGGCCGCGATCGCGGAGCAGTCGAACCGGGACGTCTTCCGTCCCGGGATGCGGGGGCTGGAAAAGCCGGCTGCCGAGCCCATAGCCTACGCCGAGGGCTCGGGCATGCCCGAGGCCCTGGCCGCGGCATCCTCGCAGACCATCCTCATAGACGCATGCGGGCTCCAGTGCCCCGGTCCCATCATGCGGCTCAAGACCGAGATCGACAAGGCCGCCGAAGGCTCGACTCTCCAGGTGCGCGCCACCGATCCCGGCTTCGCCGGGGACGCGAAGTCCTGGTGCCATCTCACTGGCAATTCCCTCCTGGGGATAGAGGAGGAGCGCGGCATCTTCGAGGTGCGGATAAAGAAGACCTCGGGCGCCACGGCTTCCTCTCTCGCTCCGAGCTCTTCGGCGCGGCCGGCCGGAGGCTCGAAGGAGGCCACCCTCATCGTATTCTCCGACGACTTCGACCGGGCCCTGGCGAGCTTCGTCATTGCAAACGGGGCCGTGGCCTCGGGCAAGAAGGTCACCATGTTCTTCACCTTCTGGGGCCTGTCGGTCATCAAGCGGAAGGACAAGCCGAGGGTCGCGAAGGATTTCATGGGCAGGATGTTCGGAATGATGCTGCCCGGAGGGCCCGGAGGGCTTTCGCTCTCGAAGCTGAACATGGGCGGCATGGGAGCCGCGATGATGAAAGGCAGGATGAGCGCGAAGAAGATCGACCAGCTCGAGACCATGATAGCGAGCGCTCTCAAGGCCGGCGTGCGGATGACGGCCTGCCAGATGTCCATGGACATCATGGGAGTATCGCGCGAGGAGCTCATCGACGGCGTGGATATCGGAGGCGTCGCGAGCTATCTGGACGCCGCCGAATCCTCCAGCCTCAATCTCTTCGTATAACGGTCGCGCATCGAAGAAGAACGGGTTTCCTTTGACAATCCGGCCCGCACGGCTTAGGCTCTTTTACGAAAGAACGAGGGTAATCGATGAGCGAACGAACTTCTGCCGTAAGGATGCTCGCGGTCGGGATTCTCGCGATGGGCTTGGCGGCCAGCCTTCTGGCCGCCTGCGCCAGCGTTCCCTACACTCCGAGCCCGAAAAAGGTGCAAAAGCTCCTGGATCTGATCGATCGGGGCGGCGTAGGCGCCGTAAAGGGACTTTCCTCGGCTCCCTTCATGCTGGACGGGGAGATACTCCTCCGCCAGTCCGACGTCGACTCGGCTTGGTCCAATCTCAAGGCCGCGAGCTTCGGCTTCGGGAAGCCCGCGATAGCGTCGATATCGAGGATCGGGCCCGACTCCTACAGGCTCTTCGGCGATACGATGGACGCTCGAGTCTTCTTCGAGAAATACCTCGACAAGAATAGCGTGCTCGCCTCCATCGACGCCTCGGATGGCAGGTACTATCTCATTCTCAACCGAGAAGTCTCGGGCTACCCGCGGATCCAGGGATTCAAGGGGCCTATTAAATGAAAGCGAAACTCCTATGTCTCGTCTTCCTCCTCGCCCCCCTCGCCATCGCGACGGCCGAGCAGAAGGCCGAGACCGTCTTCACCGACGGCGAAGTCAACCATAAAGACGGCTCGGGCCGGACCCGCAGCCTCGAGATAGGCGACAGGCTCTCGGCCGGCGACACGGTCGTCACCAAGTCGGCCTCTTCCGCCGAGCTCAAGCTCCTCGCCGGCTCGAGCTCGATAAAGATCCGGCAGAACAGCGTCTTCACCCTCGGCGAGATGAGCGTCGACGGCACCAAGCAGACCGTACTCCAGACAGTCGTCGGCTCGGTCGCGATGAAGTTCGATAAACTCGCGACCAAGGAGCCCCTGGTCGGTACGACTACCTGCGTCGCGAGCGTCCGAGGCACCGAGATCGAGCTCTATGCCGGCATGGACGGCTCCTCCCTAGTCGCCGTCGTCTCCGGCGCGGTCGACCTCCAGTCGGCCGGGCAGACGGTGCCCCTCGCAGCCGACGAAGCCGTACAGATCAAGCCGGGCCAGGCCCCCGGCCCGAAGTTCTCCTGGATCGGAAAGCAGCTCGACTTCTCGACCTGGAACCAAGGCAATCTCGACGACTACCTTACCGACCCCGTCGCCTCGGCGCAGAAGATAGAGGAGCAGCTCGCCTCCTACCGGACGAGCATGGAGGATCTCCTGCCCCAGCTGGCCGCGCAGAAGGCCGCGTACGACGAGGCCTATGCCCAGCTCAAGGCTCTGGTCGACGCCAAGGATGACGCCAAGGCCAAGGACTTCAGGGACGGCACCGTGTTTCCCCTCATGCTCTCCGAAGCCACCCTCATCCTCAATATTCGCTACTATGCCCTCACGTCCCTTTCCTTGCGCCGTTTTGTCCTTGGCGGCATGTATATGCAGTTGAAGACGCGGCATCCCCTCGATGCCTCCGATCCCGCATTCGCGGGATTCCTCGAGGTTTATTCGCGGATACTCAAGGATTTCGAAGAGAGCATCGTCCCTCAGCTCGTAGAGGCTGATATCTAGAGTCGGTGGAGGAAGCGCATGAAGAAGCTATGGATTCTCCTGGCCGCGATAGCGGTTGCGGTGCTTTTCTCGAACTGCAATCTGGTAAGTCCTAAGACGAGCATAGACCAATGCATCAGCAATTTCATGAACGATATCAACAGTAATCAAGGGAATGCGTATACCACTCTCGATAACACCTCGAGCTATTATGGTGAAGTTGCGGCGTTACCTACTTATTGGAACACTTGGTTCCCCTCTGGCAATTCT
>CAYNFM010000029.1:0-11756 GCA_964396415.1 uncultured Treponemataceae bacterium
TTGCGCCCGAGGACGCGCTCGAGCTCGTCGGAGGAGAGGCTCGTGACTACCTTGGCCGCCCCCTCCGCGAGGAGGGCCTCGCCTTCGCCGATCGTCCCGCCTTCGAGGGCGAGACAGCCCACGAGGACGACGTCGCCGCGCGCGAAACGGCCTTCGACGGCCTTGACCCCGCGCGGGAGGAGGGACTTCTTGGATCGGATGGCGGCCAGGGCTCCCTCGTCGACCGCGATGCTGCCCTGGGGCCTCGAGTTCTTGATCCATCTCTGGCGGTTCTTGAGCCCGTGCGCGGCGTCGAAGAGGGTCCCGACGCTCTCGCCGGCGAGGATGCGCGAGATGACCCCCTCCACGCGTCCGTCGGCTATGACGACCCTGCAGCCGGCGTCCCGGGCTATGGCGACCGCCTTGAGCTTGGTGGCCATGCCTCCCGTCGAGAACTCCGTCCCCGCGCCCCCCGCCGAGGCGAGGATCTCGGGCGAGAGCTCGCCTACATAGGCTATCGGCCGGGCGGCCGAGTCGCCGCGCGGATCGGCGTCGTAGAGGGCGTCGATGTCCGATAAGATGATGAGGACTTCGGCGTCCACCTTGCTGGCGATATAGGCCGAGAGCTGGTCGTTGTCGCCGAAGGCGTTGCCGATCTCGGCTGTCGACACGACGTCGTTCTCGTTGAACACGGGGACGGCCCCCCTCTCGAGGAGGGTCTCGACCGAGGCGCGGAGGTTGAGGTAGGCCGAGCGATTGTCCCAGGAATCCCTCGTGACGAGGAGCTGGGCCGGCGTGAGGCCGAAGACCCCGAAGGCGCGGCGGTACTCGTCCATGAGGGCGATCTGGCCTATCGCCGCGCAGGCCTGGCGCATCCGGAGCTCCGTCACGCGCCTCGCGAGGCCCAGCTCGCGCGCGCCCATGCCGATGGCTCCGGAGGTCACCACAAGGGGCTGCTTCCCCGCGCGCGCGAGCCGGGCTATCTGGTCCGCCACGCGATGCAGGTACTCCACGTCCAGCGCGCCGTCACGGCCAGAGCCGTCGCGACGCGCGCCGTCGTCTTTCACGACTGTGTCGCGGCGCATGATGGTACTCGTGCCTATCTTTATGACGATGCGGTTGGCCCGGGCGAGGGAGGCGCGCGCCTCGGCGGCGGCCTCCTCATTCCCCATCGCCCAGCTCCTGGTGCAGGAAGGCACGCTTGCCCGAGGCGTAGTCCGCGACGACCTGACCCTCGCCCTCGAGCTTCCACTTGTAGGTGCACAGGCCCTCGAGCCCTACGGGACCCCGCGCGTGAAGCTTGCCGGTCGATATGCCGACCTCGGCGCCTAGCCCGTAGCGGTAGCCGTCGGAGAAGCGCGTGCTCGCGTTCCAGTACACGGAAGACGAGTCGACCCTGTCCATGAAGGTCCGGGCGTCGCCGCGCGAGGCCGTCACGATGGCGTCGGTGTGCCGGCTGCCATAGCGGTTGATGTGGGCGATCGCCTCATCCAGGGAGTCGACTACCTTGACAGCCATCCGCAGGTCGAGGTACTCGACCGACCAGTCGGCGTCCGTCTTGGTCGGCTCGCGGCCGAGGGCGGCGGCGCTCCGCGGGTCCAGGTCGAGCCTCACGCCGGCGGCCTCGAGCGCCGCCGCCACGCCTGAGAGGGAGGCCTCGGCGAAGGCCGCGTGGACGAGGAGGACTTCGGCCGCGTTGCAGGCGGCGGGGTACTGGGCCTTGCTGTCCACGGCGAGCGCGGCCGCCATCCGAGGATCGGCGTCCTCGTGGAGATAGACGTGGCAGACCCCGTCGGAGTGGCCCAGGACCGGTATGCGGCTCTCGGCCTTGATCCGCGCGACGAATTCCTTGGAGCCTCGGGGCACGACGAGGTCGACCCATTCGTCGAGGCCGAGGAGCTCCGCCACCTCTTCCCTCGTATGCAGGGACGCGAGCCAGTCCGCGGGCATCCCGGCCCCGATCCCCGCCGGAGCGATGATCTCGCACAGGGCGGCGTTGCTGCGGGCGGCCTCGCTGCCGCCCTTCAGGATGAGGGCGTTGCCGCTCTTGGCAGCGAGGCAGGCCATCTGGACGAGGGCGTCGGGCCTCGACTCGAAGATCATAGCCACGAGGCCGATGGGACAGCTCACCTGTCTGAGCACCAGGCCAGCGTCGAGGCGCCGGGCCGAGAGCACCCGCCCCGCGGGATCCGGCAGGCGCCTGAGGGCCTCGATCCCCGCGACTGAATCCGCGATCCTGGACTCGTCGAAGCGAAGCCGCTTGAGGAGGGGCCCCGCGAGGCCGGCCACCTCGGCAGCGGCGAGATCGGCCGCGTTGGCCGCGATTATCCCCGCGGACCCGGCGCGGAGGACTTCGGCGATGGAAGCGAGGGCGCGGTCCTTGCTTGCGCCGTCCAGGGCCAGACAGGCCTCGGCCGCCCGCTTGCCGCGCTCGGCCTTTTCCCTCGTAGTCATGGGAAGAACGGTATCAGATTAATCGCCTGCTCCGCAAGGAAGCCCAGGCCTGGCGTCGATCCTTCCTTGACGAAGGGCAATAGTCTTATTATTCTATGATCATGAAACTATCGAACTTATCGACCTACTTCAAGGCTCTCTCGAGCGAGCCGAGGCTGAAGGTCTTCCTGATGATCCTCGAGGCGGAGCGCAAGGAAGAGGACTGCTGCGACGGGGTCTTACGAGCCTTCAGTCGGGCCTGCGAGCTCCTGGACGTGTCGCGCTCCACGGTCTCCCATCATCTCAAGGAGCTCGAGGCATCGGGCCTCGTGTCCTGCGAGCGCCAGGGCCAATCCATGTGTTGTCAGGTCAGCGAGGCCGCACTGGGCGAGCTCAGGGAATTCTTCGCGCTCAAGTAATCGGCGGCCCGCCCACAGCGCCGCGACCCGATCGAATAGTTCGATTGTTTTGATATTCTAATACATAGGAGGAAACCATGACAGCGAGACTCGCGTCAGCCCGGGGCGCGTCGATCGAATCCTCGTTCGAAGGGCGGGATGGGGACCTCCTCCTCTCGGGTCTTTGGGGCTTCGAGCGCGAGGCCATGCGGGTCGACGGCGACGGCCGGCCGGCCGCGACCGACCATCCTTTTCCTCCGGAGCGCCGCGACATCACGGTGGATTTCGCCGAGAACCAGATCGAGCTGGTGACGCGGCCGGCCGGAAGCATCGAAGAGGCGCGGGGCGAATTGAGGCGCCTGCATCGCGCGGCCTACGAGGGCATGGGAGAGGAGCTCCTCTGGCCCCTCAGCGTCCCGGGAAGATGGGACGAGCCTGAGCGGCTGCGTCCGGCCGAGTTCGGCGGGCTGCCGGAAATGGAGGAATCCCGCCTCTACAGGCGCTGGCTCCTTTCCCGCTACGGGCGGGCCCGGCAGGCGATAACGGGGCTGCATTACAACCTATCCTTCTCGAGCGGGCTCTGGGATCGCCTGCGGCGGGCCGAGGGCTCGCGGGAGTCCCCGCCGGACTTCGCGAACCGCCGCTACATGGACTTGGCGCGCAACTTCGCGCGCTACCGCTTCCTCCCGATCTTCCTCTTCTCGGCCAGCCCGGTCCTGGATCGGCGCTTCGCCGCCGAGCTCGCCGCGTCGGCCGATCCTTCCTCCCGCGCCATGGGGAGGACCTGCCTGCCCAGCACGGCGAGCCTCCGCCTCGGGCCCCTCGGATATCGCCTGGGCCGAAATACGGCGAATAGGATCGACATGCGCTTCGACTCCCTCGCCGAATACATAGGCAAGCTCGAGGCCGCCGTCTCGCCGGCGGGCGCCTCGCCTCCCCTCCTGCGCTCCGAGGGCGAATTCTACGCGCCCGTCCGCCCCAAGGCCGCCTTCCCCGGCTCGAAGGCGAGCCTCGCGGCCCTCAAGGCCAAGGGGATCGAGTACCTCGAGCTCAGGATATTCGACCTCGATCCCTTCGATCCGATCGGCATCGGGGCCGAGGAAGCCCTCTGGATCCATCTCTTCGCCCTCGCCTGTCTTTTCATGCCGAGTCCGCGACTCGAGCGCGGCGCCGCCCTGGACGAGCCCCTGTCGCTCGCGGCCAGCGCCTGCTCCCTCGAGAGGGCCGGGCGCAGGACGGTCCCCCGCCTCGCCTCGGCCGTCGGCCGCGCCGGCGCGGAGATCCTCGAGACGATGTCCAGGCTCGCGCGCCTCCTGCCTTCCGAGTACGAGCTCGCCCTAGGCCGCTCCCGCGACATCCTCGCGGGCCGGAGGCCCCGTACCGTCGAGCGATTCGGAAGGCTCGCCTCCGAGATGGGCGGAGGCCTCGCGGCGGGACTCGATCTCGCGCGGAGACACCGGGCCGCCGTCGCCGGCGTTCGGAACGCCTTGAACCAAGGGAGGCAATGAAATGGAATTCCTGACCCCGGGCTACGAGGACATGGAGCTCTCGACCCAATTGCTCATCAAGGAGGCCCTGGCCCGCGGCGCGACGGTGGAGCTGCTCGATCGCGCCGACAACTTCATCCTCGTCGAGAAGGCCGGAAGGCGCGAGTACGTGAAGCAGGCCACGAGGACCGGCGCCGACAGCTACGTCTCGGCCCTCGTCATGGAGAACAAGGAAGTCGCCAAGATCGTCCTCGCCCGAGCGGGCATCAGGGTCCCGGCGGGAAGCCTGCGCTTCGACGCGGCCTCGGCCTTGGATGCGGCGATGGCCTTCGCCGGCCGAGAGCTCGTCATCAAGCCCCGGTCGACCAACTTCGGCGACGGCGTATCCCTGCTCGGCCCGGGCTGGACGAGGACGGAAGCCGAGGCCGCCATCAAGGCCGCCCTGGCCCTCGACGCCGGCGTCATCCTCGAGGACTTCGCCCCCGGCCGGGAATTCCGCTTCCTCGTCATCGGGGGGAGGACGAGGGCGGTGCTCCACCGCGTTCCGGCCAACGTCGTCGGGGACGGAGTCTCGAGCCTGAGCCGACTGGTCGAGTCGAAGAACGAGCATCCTTATCGCGGCGAGGGATACCGAAGCCCCCTCGAGCGGCTTCGCCTCGGCGAGGTCGAGCTCGCCTACCTCGCCGAGGCCGGCCTGGGGGCCGACTCCGTCGTCGGGGCGGGTCTCAGGGTCTTCCTCCGCAGGAATTCCAATATCTCGACCGGGGGCGATTCGGTGGACTTCACCGACGAGATGCCCGAGACCTATAAGCGCGCGGCCGAGAGGGCCGCGGAGGCGGTCGGCGCCCGAGTCTCGGGCGTCGACATGATCGTGCCCGACGTATCGGACGGCTCCGCGGGAGCGTCCTACACGGTCATCGAGCTCAACTACAACCCCGCCCTCCATATCCACGACTTCCCGGCCGAGGGAAAGAACCGCCGCGTGGAGCGCTTCATCCTGGACTTGATCGGAATCGAAGGAGGAATGGACTCATGAGCATCGATGGAAACGCGTCGGGCTGCCGCATGTCCGCGAATCCGGCGGCCCGGACGGCCGATCCCGAGCGGTCGAGGACAGGCCCGGCGGCCGCCTTCGCCCGGCTCGGCTATATCCGCGCCGACTTCCGAGCCATGCTCGAACGGGATCCCGCCCTCGACGGCGGCCCGGTCGCCGTCCTCGAGGCGCTGAGCTACGCGGGCTTCTGGGCCCTGCTCTCGTACAGGATCTCCCACTTCCTCCGCGCGGCCGGGCTCCCGGTCCTGCCCCGATTCATGCAGGCGGTCGCCCGCTTCGCGACCGGCGTCGATATCCATCCCGGAGCGCTCATCGGTCCGGGCCTCTTCATCGACCACGGCATGGGGACGGTGATCGGCGAGACGGCCGAGATCGGGGCGGACGCGACCCTCCTGCATCAGGTGACCCTCGGCGCCCGCGGAGGAAGGAGGCCGGGAGGCGGCGCGAAGCGGCATCCGACCCTCGGCGACCGCGTCTTCGTGGGCGCGGGAGCCAAGCTCCTGGGGCCCATCCGCATAGGCAGCGACGCGAGGGTCGGCGCGAACGCGGTCGTGCTGGAGGACGTGCCCGCCGGCGCGACGGCGGTCGGAGTGCCAGCCCGGATCGTTCGGGGCGGGGGGCGAGGCTAGGCCTCGCCGTTGCCTATTTCGACCGGGGCTTCGCGGGCGGGACCGAAGAGCCCCTTCCCGAGGACCTCTCGCACGCGGGCGACGGTCCTGGAGAACTGCATGGCCAACGCGCAGAAAGTCCAGACGAAGGCGAGGGCGACCATGGCGGGGAGGGCCCAGGCCGGGAGGCCGGGCAGGACCAGGCAGCCGAGGAGAAGTAGGTCCATCGCGACTATGTCGACGTAGAAGCCGCGATACTCGAGCCCGACCAGTCGGTCCCGCAGCACGTCGCCCGCGAACCTGGCCGCCGTGAAGCCCATGAGGAGGCAGCCGGAGAGGAGGGCGTAGGGGACGGACTTCCAGATTGCGAGGATGGTCCAGGCGAAGATCGGAATGACGCAGGACAGCATGAGGGCGGGGAGGTCCGGCCTGTCGGAGGGCTTGAAGGTCGTGGCTATGCAGGCGAGGAAGGCGATCGGCGCCAGGGAGTAGACGAACAGCACCCTCGGAATCCCGAAGGGGCCGGGAGCGGCCCAGAAGTCGTAGCCGAAGGCCCAGATGGCGAGACAGAAGAGGTAGCTGAAAAGCAGGGCCTCCTCGCTCGAGATCGGGCCGAATCTCAAGACGCCGGAATTGCGGACCGACCGCGCGCTGAGCCAGTCGGCCAGACAGCAGAGGAGGATGGAGACGGCTACGAAGACAGGCGGGATGACCGGGAAGGCGAGCCCGAGGCCCAGAGGAAGGAGGAAGGTATTGAAGGAATCGAACCAATGATCGACGAATTCCCCCAGCGGTCCGGTCGATCTCGTCCTGCGGGCCTGCATGCCGTCGAGATTGTCCATCGTGTGATAGAAGAATATGAGCAGGGCAGCCAGCCCGAAAAGCCAGGGAAAGCTCCTGCCCTCCGTCCACATCGGCCCGACGAGGAAGCCCGAGAGCAGGAGAAAGGCCAGCCAGGCTCCCAGCGAGCCGATTATGCTGATGAGATTGGCGGAGATCCTCTCGGGCACGAGCTTGAAGGCGTAGGGCAGCCAATACCGCTTGTAAAAAGCGTTAATAAGCGAATGGTTGATGCTTTTGTACGAGTATTTCAATGGCCTGTCGGGGTCGGTGTAATGTTCCATGGTGCAAAGGCATGCTAAACGGATAATCGAAGCTTGGCAATACTCAAATCGTCGCGAAGTCGTTACGGGCGCATGAAAAAAGCAGGCCGGCCCTTGGGCCGGCCCATGCGTTTTTACCTCCGCCTCAGCGAGCGGCCTTTTTTTACATCCAATCGAGATGATATCCCTTATTCGTAGAAACACAAGGGATTTGTCGGGCGAAGCGCATAGACTATCGTCTACGTCGCGATAGACGATCGTCTCAAGGCCGGGCCGGAACCGGCCGCCGGCTATCGGGGCGTTTCCCGGCGGCGGAGCAGGGCATAGGCGGCGATGAGGAACCTGAAGCCGCGGTACCCGGGCCCCGGATCGAGGGCGGCCTCCGAGAGCACGATGTCGGTCGTCCAGTCCTCGCCCGCCGCGTCGGGCCCGCGGGCCAGGATGAGGCGCCCCAGGAGGGAGCCGTCGCAGGGCTCGGCCAGGATGGCCTGGAGGGCGGCATCGTAGGCGACCCGCTCCGGCTCGCCGCCCTCGCCGAGGGTCTCGGCGGCGATGTCCCCCAGGGCCGCGAGGCCCGCGGCCTCGTCTTCCAGGAAGGACTGATACAGTCCGTAGAATCTCGGCATGATGCCCGCTATCGCGGCCGTCGACAGGAGGAGCTCGTCGGACACGAAGGCCGGATCGCGCTCGCTCCGGAGGCAGGAGACGAGGACGGGCACCGATGACCGCGAGCCCAGGAGCTCGAGGGCGTAGGCGGCGGAGATGCGGACCCTCGGGATCCTGGACGAGGCGAGGCTGTCCTCTATCGCGCCGACGCTGGCCATGTCGCGCATCCGCGCGAGGGCGACCATGGCCGAGGCCTGGAGCATGTAGTCGGAGGCCGCGACGGCCCGCCTCAGCGCCGACAGCACCCGCGCTCGGCGCGCGGCGTCCTCCGGGGGGTTCTTGCCGAGTATGCGCGCCGCGAAGTAGGCGGTCGTGAAGGGCTGGCGCTCCACCTCGGCCGCGAGGGCCTCGACGGCGCTCTTCCTCAGCCGGCCTATGCTCTCGAGGGCCGTCAGGGCCTCGAGGCGCACGTCGAAGCGGGGCGAGCCGAGGTAGGCCAGGAGGTCGGCCTGCGCGGCCCAGGAGGCCCCGCCGGAGGCGCCCGCTCCTATGTCCCGGATGAGCTTTATCTCCTCGACCGGATCGGCGCTCCGGTCCAGGCGGGACAGGAGGTCGAAGGCGCGGAGGTCGCGTATCGAGAGCATGACCCCGAGGGACTCGCGGACCGAGGCCGAGCCGAGGCGGACGAGGGAACCCATCCTGACGAGGACCCAGGCGAGGACGAGGAGATTGAAGGCGAAGAATACGCGGAAGGCGGCCGCGGCGCCGAGGCCCAGGGAGCCGAGGGCGTCGAGGGCCATGCCGCCCGCGCCCGCGCCTATGGTCCCTCCCAGCCCGTACACGAGAAAGTAGACTACGCCGAGGTCGAGGGTCCTGGCCGGGCTGACGAGGGAGAAGAAATAAGTCTGACCGGCGTTCTCCTCTCCGGCCAGCCCGAAGGACGAGAGGAAATTGACGAGGCCGAGCAGGAGGACCGCCACGATCGGGCCGGCGAGGGCTCCCGTCGCGCCGGGAAGGATCGCCAGGGGCGCGATGCTCAGGGCGGTGACGGCCGCGAAGACGACGTACAGGGGCTTGGCCCCGAGGCGATCGACGAGGAGGCGAGTGAGCAGGCCCATGGCGAGGGCGCCGACGCTAGCGACGAGGGAATAGGCCATGACCGCGTCGTCTCCCTGGAGGAACACGCTGGTCGCGTAGACGGGAAGGAAGGTGCGCGCCATCCCCGCGACCGTCGAGAGGAGGAAGAGTACTTCCATGAAGGCTCGGATAGGCTTCTCCCCGAAGGCATCGCGCGCGCTCTTGACGAAGCCGAGGGAGCGCTCCGATCGGTAGCCCTCGGGCTCGGGAACGTACTTGAGGAGGACGAGGGAGCCGCCGATCCCTACGGCCACGCCTATGCCCATCGCGGCGGCGAAATCCCAGGGCGGGGCCTTGGTGCCGATGAGGAGGGCCACGAGGAGGTTGGCTCCCATTCCGGCCAGCGATCCGATGATCTGCACGTTGACCAGAAAGGCGCCGCGATCGGCCCGCTTGCCGTTCGCGCCGCCGGAGGCGAGGTGGGCGAGGACCGGATTGTTGCCGATGAGGCCGATCCCGCGAAGCATGTTGAAGAGGGCGATCCCGACCAGGATGAGGGCGAAGCCGAGGCCGGGCATGCCGCGCGAGACGAAATAGGGCGCCAGGATGGCGGGGCAGACGGCGACGAAGCGCCAGAACCAGGCAAGGCCGAAAACCTTCAGTATGGACCGGCCCTGCACCATGCGCTTGCCGAGGGGGAGGAAGAAGTACGTCCCGTAGGCGAAGGCGTTGAGGAGGCCGATCGTCGCGTTGGAGGCCCCGAGGCTCAGGGCGTAGAGGGTTATGAAGCTCCCGGAGAGGAGGACGAAGGAGGCGGAGTTGAGGCTGTTGAAGACGAAAAAGGACCTGCGCCCGCGCTGGAGCGCCGCCGGAGAGAGAGGGACCATTTCGTCAGTATAGACGGCGGGCGGCCCATGTAAAAGAAAAATCCGCCGCCCTCGGCTTGAGGAAAGCGCCGCCCTCGCGTACTATTCAGCATGATCCGCCTCGGCGTCTGCTCCGGAGCCTGCCTTACCCGCGACATCTCGGGCGTCATAGCGGCCGCCTCGGCCGCTCGCCTCGATGCCGTCGAATGGGCGGCCGACGCGCATATCGGCGTAGGCGACCTCGAGGCGGCCGAGAGCGCGATGATGAGCACGCTCAGGGCGGGCCTGACCACGGTCTCCTACGCTACCCTCTACCGGACCGGCTCCGAGGACGACGGCTTCCGGCGCTTCGACGCCCTCCTCGCGATCGCCTCCAGGCTCCAGGCCCCGATGATGCGCGTCTTCGCCTGCGCGGGCCGGCGCGACGGCCGGGCCGAGGCCGGGCTCCTCCGCCTCGGCGATCGCGCCGCGAAGAAGGGCATCATGCTCTGCATCTCCATGGCCAGAGGCACGAGCCTGGGCGGCTACGGGCAGATCGCCGCCCTGGCCGAGGCGGCTCGGCACGATTTCATACGGCTGGCCTGGGAGGATCTGCCTGGCTCGAAGCCCGCCGAAGCCACCGCGGCCCTCCTGAGCGCGGGGAGCTTCGCCGGCCTCGTCCTCGCGAGGTGCGCCGGCCGCGACGGGAGGCCCCGCGCGGTCGCCGAGGACGAAGGCGCATGGAAGGAGCGGCTCCTCGCCTTCAGGCGCGCGGAGCAGGACCCGAAGATGGGGAGCTTCGTCCTCCTCTGCGCCTCGCGCCCGGAGGGAGCCGCCGGCGAAGAGTCCCTGGCCGCCGACGCGAGGACGCTGCGTTCCCTCGTCGCTGAAATCGGCTAGAAGAACACTTTGAGCTCCAGGCCGAGACAGAGCCGCGTCGGCGAGTTCCCGAACTCGCTGTCCGCCCCGCCCCCGGCCCAGGAGGCGGTCAGGTCGACCGAAGTATCCTTGACGAAGATGAGGCCGAGGTCGCCGAAGGCGTACCACGAGCCGTCCTCGAGATTGAAGAGGCAGGTGGCGGAGAGCGCGATCTTGTCGAAGACCGGATTGCCGTCGTCGGTGATCGTCGCCTGCGTGAGCGAGGCGAAGAGATAGTCGCGAGCCTCGCGGCCGGGCCTGCGGGAGAGCTCGGCGTACCAGCCCGAGGAGGCGGCCTTCACCTGAGGGTTCGCGGAGCGGAGCGCCTTGTAGACGGCCGCGAGCTCGTCCGCGGATAGTCCTTCGGAAAGGTGGTAGTACTCGGCGAGCGCGACGGTCTTGAGCGTGGGTATCTGCGCGCTGCCGCCCAGCAAGGCCGCGTATTGCGTCCCCTGGGTTACGGCGGTCTCGGCCGCCCCCGGAATGCCGCCGGGGGCGTAGCCCTCGTAGCGAGCCTCGCCATAGGCGCTGCCCTCGAACCAGAGCTGGACGGTGTCCCAGCCCGGCAGGTCGTAGAAGGGCGCCGTCGACGCGTTGAGCGCCCCCGTCCAGGATTGGCTGGGACTCCAGTAGCCGGAGAGCGAGAGGTCGCTGTCCTTGACTGCGGAGGTAGAGAGCTTGGCTCCGTAGCCGGCCTGGGTATAGTCGTCGTACAGGACGGCGAAGGTCATCAGCGAGACGGGTTTGGCGATGATCTCGGCCTTGAGCGCGGGCACTCCCTCGAGGATCGCCCGCTGGTTGGTGGGATCCTTGGGCGGATTGACCGGGTCCGAGGGGTTGAAGACGTAGCCGGCGCCCCAGGATAGCCGCTGCTTCCCCAGGCGCAGGTAGAGCAGGTCCCCGAAGTTGAGGTCGGAGTAGAGCTCGTTGACGGTGAAGGTCTGCGACTCGATCGTCGACCCGTCCTGCGGGCTCAAGAGGGCGGCATCGTCATAGGTGAAATCGAGGAGGCCCAGGCTGGTGTACTCGCGCGAGAATGAGAGCTTGCCGTCGATCTGCCCGAGGGCGCTCGCGTTCGTATAGGGCGCCAGACCCGCGAAGGCGGAATCCTCGTTTTGGAAGGAATACGCGACCTGGGGGTCGACGGTGCCGGTCAGGGCGAAGGAGAGGTTCCCCGCTCCTCCTTCGCCTTGCGCGGCGCCTTGGGGGGCGGCGCCTTGAGGGTCGGCTTGCGAGCTGGCTTGCGAG
>CAYNFM010000029.1:11856-25366 GCA_964396415.1 uncultured Treponemataceae bacterium
CGCGGCGCCTTGGGGGGCGGCGCCTTGAGGGTCGGCTTGCGAGCTGGCTTGCGAGGCGGTTTGCGCGTCGGCTTGCGGGTCGGCTTGCGCGACGAGGCGGATGGAGAGCGAGACGAGAATCGTAACGAGGGTTAGGCTCGGCTTCATGACTGATCCCTCGTCTCTCAGAATTGATAGGGATACAGCCGGCCCGATTCCAGGTATTCCTTGGTGAAGAACTGATCGGGGATGCGAGCCACCGGAGTGATGTCGTAGATGCGCAGGTCGCTCGTATCCTCGGACTTGAGGGCATCCACGTACTTCATCCCGATGACCCGGGCTCGCCCGCCGGCGAGCTCGACCTCCGTGACCTCGTAGTATTTCAGCATCATTCCCGACACGGCGTAGAAGGCCTTCTTGACCGGCATTCGGGTCGACCGGTCGACCCAGAGGCGCACGAGGCTGTAGGCCAGCTTGCGGTTCTTGGCGCGGAGCTCGAAGAGGTAGCAGGCCTTCCCGCCCGCTTCCTCCGCGCCGAGGTAGGCGACCTTGTAATCGAGGTTGGTGTTGAAGCGCGTCAGGTCGAGGTTGGAGGTCTCTCCGCCGCGGTCGTTCGACGTGGCGGAGGTCTTGACGACTTTATTGGTCGTGGCGAAGCGCTCGTAGAAAGTGTCCTCGTCGCGCAGGAGAGCGAAGTTCACCTGCGAGGCCGGAGCCGTGGCGACCCAGACGACCCTGTTGTTCTTGCGGACGAAGAAGCCCGCGCTCGTGCGGTCGTCGCCGGTCGAGTAGCTGTCCACGATGGCCATTCGGGCCTTGCAATTCACCGGCAGCATGGCGGCGTCGACCGAGTCGATATAGGCGGCGACGTCGCCTTCCGGGAATGCCGCGCCCGGAGCGGCGCCCTGGGCAGCGTCCTGCGCGGAGAGGGCGGGGGCCGATGCCGCGGTCGCGAGGGCGAGGACGGCGAGGGCCGGGTACAAGATTCGTTTCATGATGCCTCCGGTGGGTCGATCGATGTCAGCGGCTCGCCATCTGGGCGACCGCCTGCTTCTCCGCCTCCGCGCCGATCCTGCGGTAGGAGGCTAGGAAGAGGAGGAGGAAGAGGAGGAGGAAGGGAAGGAGGGCCGTCGCGGGAGTGAAGTCGATGCCCATGCGGGTCATCCCGAACATGTACTGGAGCATGAGCAGGGGGGGGCGCACGATCCGCGACTCGAAATAGGCGCCGATCGCCGCCACGACCCCCGCGCCGATCAGGTAGCCGACGAGGAGGGAGAGGAGGGACTCGCCGAAGAAGAGGTTGCGCACCGTGTTCCTCGAGAAGCCGAGGGCGCGCAGGGTCCCGATCTCGTCCCGCCGGTCGAAGATGTTGGTCAGGATGATCGAGTTGATACCGATGAGGAGGGCGAGGAAGATGATCATCGCCATGGCGCCGAACATGGCGATGTCGCTGGTCCCGAGGGAGAGGAGGAATCGCACGAAGTCGTCGTCGCGGTAGCCCTTGACCCGGAAGTCCGGCGCCAGCTTGGCGAGATCCTTCACCATGGCCGGGATGCGGGCCTCGTCCTTCACGTAGACCTTGTAGAAGGGCGAGAGGCCGGTCAGCTCCGACATGGAGAGGTAGTCGGCGGCGCGGACGGCGAGGACGTCCTCGTACCAGGGAGCGGAGGCCCGGCTTATCCCCGTCACGACGAAGTCCATCGCGTTGCGCGCCCCGAAGGCCGAGGGGATGAAGAGGGTGACGCTGTCCCCCACCTTGAGCGCGTACTTGTCGGCCATCGAGCCCGTCACGACGACGCCGAATTCGTCCCCGGCGCCGGGGAAGGCGCCCGACGTCAGCTCGGTGTTGTCCCTGAAAGGCTGGTCGAGGCCGAAGTCGGTCGCCTCGACCTGGACGAAATCCCGCTTCGTGCCCGCCTGCATCTCGCAATAGCCCCACAGCCAGGGCACGGCCGTCGACTCGCCCGAGCGCGCGGCCAGGTACGCCTCGACGGCGGCCGCCTCGCGCCGGTAGTCGGCCTCGCGCCCCTCCTTGAACTCGAAGTCCCTCGCGGCGGAGACCCACAGGTGTCCGGTCCACTTGGCGATCGTATCGACGCGGATATGGTTCGTCACGCGGACGCCGAGGGAGAAGGCGAACACGAGGACGACGGAGCTCAAGGCGCCCGCCGCGACGATGAAGGCCGTCCGCATCGGCCGCTTCAGGATATTCATCAGCAGATACCGCATCAGTTCCATCTGCGCTACCTCTTTTCCAGCGTGGTCAGGATGGAGAGCCGCCCGCCGCGGATCGCGGGGAAGAGCGGCGCGAGGACGGCGACGGCGGCGAAGACCGCGGCGACCGCCGCTATCTTGGCCGCGTGGAAGCTCGGCTCGAAGCCGTCCCCGATGACGTATTCGAAGAAGGTCAGGCTGTTGCGGACCCCCGAGGCGTGCAGGACGGCGATGAGGCCGGTCCCGAGCAGGCATCCCGCCGCCGCGCCGGCGGCGATGATCAGGAAGCCCTCGAGCGCGAACTGCAGCGTGATGTCGGCGCGGGTGAAGCCCAGGGCGCGCATCGTCCCGATCTCGCTGTAGCGCTCTATGATCGAGAAGGTCGTCAGCTTGACGACGAGGAGGACGCAGATGAGGAGGAGGATGGCCTCGACCGACTTCATCATCACGTCGAAGCCCACGACGATCTCGGCCATGATGGGCGCGTATTCCCGCCACGAGACCACCTTGAGCCGGGGATGCTCCGCGGCGAGGAAGGCGGCGACGCGCGGCAGGACCCTGTCCGCCGTCCGGGCGTCGGCGAGGAAGCCGACGACCTCGGTGGCCAGCGCCTCCTTATAGCCGACCGCCGCGCGGAAGCCGTCCAGGTCGAAGTAGACGGCGCGGAATCCCATGGTCGACTTGGGCATGGTGCGGAAGTCGATGCCGCCCTTCACGGTGATGAAGCGGTCCACGAACTCCCCCTCGCGGTTGGGCAGGAGGAAGACGTAGCGCGAGCCGACGTCGACGTACTTCTCCTCCTCGTACTCGTACCAGCTCGCCGCGCAGGCGTCGGACTCGCCCCGCGCCACCTTCTCGCCCCTCGCGTAATACAGGTCGGTGAAGTCGCGGTCGTAGGAGGCCATGTCCATCGCGATGCCGTTGAAGCCGTGCTCGGAGTCGCCCTTGCCGTAGAGGAGGCCCCCGAAGACTATGCGCTCCATGGAGCCCGTGACCTCGGGCAATCCCGCGAGGAAGGTCCTGATCGATGAGACCTCGCCGGGCTTCAGCATCTGCTCGGGCTTGCATTGGTAGTAGCCGAAGGTGTTCGCCATCTCTATGCCCGAGTCGACGATCCGGAAGTGCCCGGTGGAGGCGCGCCCGAACATGTCCGACTGCTTCCGCGAGACGTCCTCGATGACGTTCTCGGACACGAAGGCTACGAACGCGCCGAACATCGCGATGAGGAGGATCACCCGCGTCCGCCAGCCGTGGCGCCCGAGGTTCTTGAGGCAGAGGCCGAGGCGCTCCATCACGCCGCCTCGACGCGGCCGTCGTGGAGGCGCACGACCCGGCGGGCCCGGCCCATGATCGCCGGGTCGTGCGACGAGAAGACGAAGGTGGTGCCGCGCGACTCGTTGATGCTCTCCATGAGCTCGAGGACTTCGTTCCCCGTCGCGGAGTCGAGGTTGGCCGTCGGCTCGTCGGCGAGGACGATGAGGGGCCGGGTCACGAGGGCCCGGGCGATGGCGACCCGCTGGCGTTGGCCGCCCGAGAGCTCGGCGGGCTTGTGCCTCAGGTGATCGGCGAGGCCCACCGCATGGGCGAGCTCGACGACGCGCTCGTGCTTCTCCTCCTTGGAGAGCTCGCGATGCAGGATCAGGGGCAGCCTGATGTTCTCGTAGACGTCGAGCACCGGCAGGAGGTTGAAGGTCTGGAAGATGAAGCCGAGAGTGCGCGATCGATAGCGCGTCGTCGCGCGCTCGGGCATCGCCTGGATGTCCTCGCCGGCGACGCTGACGCTGCCGGAGGTCGGCGCGTCGATGAGGCCGATCATGTTGAGCAGCGTCGTCTTGCCCGAGCCCGAGGGACCCGCCACGCAGACGAAGGAGCCGCTCTGGATGTCGAGGTCTATCCCCTTGAGCGCGCTCACCACCGTCTTGCCGAGATGGTAGTCCTTACGGAGACCTCGGATCCGGATCCCGTTCCTGCCCTGAGATTCTGCCATTTTCGCGAACCCTCCTTCGTCTTCGCTCGGGGAAGGGCTGCCGCAGGAGATAAGCGAGGGTGGGTGTCGGGAGGAATGCGCGAGCGGGAACGGCGGACATGGAACACCTCATACGCTTGCCTCGTGAATCAGCCGAAAGGTCCCTACCGGCGCGTTGGCCGCGACAGGACCCCGGGCAGCTACCGGCGCCGCTGCTTTACCGTCAGCGCCGACCCGCCCCGAACTAGCCTGATTAGGCTGCTATGCTGGCACCAAGATACGAAGGAAAACGCGGAAAGGTCAAGCGATCGATTCGATTTCAAAACCACCGGGTTCCGATCGGCTTGATCATCGGCGCCGCGGTGATGAGGGACGCGGGCGGGATATAATGAGGGAATGGAAACGAGAAAAATATTTCGGTCGCGCGCCCCGGCTTTCGCTTTCGCGCTCGCCGTCATCCTCGGCGCCTGCGCGGGGAACCGGAGCCCCGAGCCGAGCCTATCTGACATTAGGAAACTGCCGTACAAGCAGGCTTCGGCTTACAGCGCCGATATCGGCGCGACACTGGCGGAGCCGGTGGCCTCCAGGGTGGGAGAGGCGCCGGCCGTCCTCCTGGACTATCTCAGGAAGATGGACGGGAATCCAGCCTACGCCGCCTACGGACCTACGGAAGCCGAACGGGCTCTCTTCGCGGACTACTACGCGACTCTGCCGCCGCCGTTCAAGAGAACGATGGAATCGAAGCTTCTCGGCGTCTATTTCGTCGACAACTTCGCCGGCGGGGGCATGTCGGACTACGTCTTCCGGGAGGACGGCGCAATGCTCGTCATCCTCATCCTCAACTCGCGGGTCCTCGGCTCGAGCCTGACCGATTGGATCGCCTATCGCGACTCCTCGCCCTACTACGACGACGGCAAGGGCATCGAGCTGCGCTCGGCCTGCGCGGGAGGGGAGAAGTACAAAGGCCTCATCCAGACCCTGACTCACGAGTCGGCCCACATCTACGATTACTTCGAGCACGCAACGCCCTTCGTCGAGCGGCACCTCGCCGCAGCGTCGGACTCGGCCGCGTCGAAGGACTTCACGAATGGGATGTGGGCGGGCTATTTTACGCCCGAGCAGGCCTATGCGATTCCCGAGCGGAACGAGACGGCCTTCTATGGCCTGGGGAAGAAATTGCCCCTCTCGGTCGCTCAGGCCCAATACGCGGCCCTCGCGAAGACGCCCTTCGACTCGCTCTACGGGGCAGGCAGCTGGGCCGAGGACTTCGCCGAGGCCGCGGCCTGGACCTGGCTGGGCGAAAGGCTCGGCATCGAATACTCGGTCGCCGTGCTGCGCGGCGGTCGCGAGGCGCTGCGCTTCTCCCCGTGCCAGGTCCCGGGAAGCGCTGAGCGGCGGGCGACGCTGCGGAGCATTATGGGCTTATAGAGTCACTCAAGGACTCGAACGAGCTCGTCCTCTCCCAGCTCGAATACCGAGGTGAACTGCATCATGACGCTTTCGTAGCCTTTATCGTCCCAGAGCTTGAGGGCGAATTTCTCCTCGTCCGCCAGGGAATCGAATTTGACGACGAATCGATATTCATCCTGGCGCCCGGCGATATTTCCCCAGGCCTCCACGCTCTTCGCCTGCGGCTGCTTGCCCCAGAATTCCAGCAAGGCCTTGGCCGCGCCCTCCATCTTCTCCCAGTCGCGAGCCACTCGCACGTTACGGATTAGGTATACCACGGCCTCACCTCCAGAATGCCAGGATCAAGGCGGCCACGAAGGCGCCGACGATAGAGTACCCGGCGTCGATGAAGAAGAGCTTGGGCTTGCCCTGGAAGAAGAGCTTGCCGGAATTCACCGAGAGGACGAAGAAGACGCTCACGGAGCCGCCCGCCAGGAGGGCGCCGCCGAGACTGTAGAAGTTGCCGATCATGATGATCATATAGACGCCAGCTACGTACAGGAAGGTCGAGACCAGCTGGCCGAACATGGAGGCTACGAATTTGCCCCTGGCTCCCGCCATGTCCCCTCCCATGCTTATCCCGACCTCCTTCGACCATGCCTTGCCGAAGAGGGGGGTGTACCAAAGGGCGCCGATCAGGTAATAGACGAGCGAGCTGACGATATAGGGCAGGACCGCGAACGTCGGAGTCGACATAGAGACCTCCTGATAGATAACATGGACTGAATATACGGAAATCTCGTTATTGAAGTATAGGCTTTTCGCCCTTCGTCCCGCAAAGAAGACAGGCAAGCGTCCCGTCGGTCGGCGGCCGAGCTCAAATGGAGCGTTCGAGACTCGCGCGTCTCTCCTCCGCTTTCGATTCGTCCCAGTAGCCGTCCATGAGAGCCATGTTCTCGGTCTTCATCTCCTGGCCCGCCGCGGCCATTCGCGTCTCGACCCGCCTGAAGCGCCGAGAGAATTTCTCGTTCGCCGCGTGCAGGGCGATGGCCGGGTCGACGCCGAGGAAGCGCGAGAGGTTGACGGCGCTGAAGAGCAGATCGCCCAGCTCTTCCTCCAGGGCGGCACGGCGAGAGGCATCGCCGGCCTCCGTCTCGCCGTTCGCCTCGCCGTTCGCCCTGCCGTTCGCCTCGGCGTTCGCCTCGCCGTTCGCCTCGGCGCGGGCCGTTCCGCCTCCGGCGGCGAGAGCCTCGCAGGCTTGCTCCGCCTCGAGGAGCTCCTCGCGGGCTTTGGCCCACACATCGCCGGCCCGCGCCCAGTCGAATCCCGCCTTGGCGGCTTTCTTCTGGAGCTTGTAGGCCCGTTCGAGAGGGGGAAGGGCGCGGGACACGGCGTCGAGGACCGAGTCCTTCCGGCGCCTGCCCTCGACCTGGACCTTGATCTCGTCCCACTGCTTGAGGACGGCATCCGGCGTCTCCGCCACCGCCTCGCCGAAGACGTGGGGATGGCGGCGCACGAGCTTGTCGCAGAGCCCCGCGAGGGAATCGGCCACCGAAAAGGAGCCCTTCTGCTCGTGCATATAGCAGATCATCGTGGCCAGGAGGAAGAGATCTCCCGCCTCCTCCGCGACGTGGGGAGCGTCGCTTTCGTCGATGGCCTCGACGAGCTCGTAGGCCTCCTCGACGACGCTGCCCCGAAGGCTCGAGGGCGTCTGCTCCCTGTCCCAGGGGCAGCCGTCGGGCGCCCGGAGCCGCGCGACGATGGAATAGAGTCTGCCGAAGGCCTTTCCCGGACCGCTCGCCTCGGGCGCCGAGGCGATGGCCTCGGGCCTTACCTTATCGCTGGACATGCGCACCCCTTTCGGTTCAGATATCGATATTTATCCTTTGCCGGCCGGGGAGGCGGCGGCCCCGCCTCGGGCTAGGCAAGGGTCGCGGCCTCAGAAGGGCAGCCGCTCGAGACTGCGGATGACGAGGCCGAAGAGGGCCCCGCCGCCCACGCGTAGGAGGAGGAGGACTACGAAGCCGGTTATGAGGCCCTGGAGGTAATTGACGATTCGGCCGCGATAGATGAAGCGGTTGATCGCGAAGAGCACCGGGTTGAGCATGGAATCTATCACCATCCAGAGCGGATGGAGGGAGTTCCAGCGGGCGGCGTAGGCGACCATCCTGGCTATCGCGCATACGGCGAAGAAGGCGATTATGAAGGCGGCCGCCGACCATGCGGCTCCCGCGACGAGGCCCAATACGAGACCGACGCTGAGCCTTCCCGCGTAGGCGACTGTAGTGAGGAGGTCGTTGACGACGGCGAGAGTGGCGAGCGCGGCGATCGGGCTGAAGTCGAAGGCTCCCGAGGAGAGGAATTTTATCCGGCGGAACCAGGACAGGTAGGGATCCACGAGCCGGGCTAGGATCTCCCCTCCCCTGCCCGCGTCGAGGCCGGGGACCCAGGACATGAGCACCCTGGCGGCGCAAAGGAAGATATAGACGATGACCGCGGCATTGAGGACCCGCGCGACAATGGAGAGTATCACACGAAGCCCCCTTCGAGACTATTGAGCCAATTTCAAAACTCGGTTAGTTTTGAAATTGGCTTTGCAGTTTCTCGCGCTTCTTGCGTCCTATAGGAAGCGCTGCGAAATCTGCGCAATGTTAATGTAGCTTTTAAAAATGCGTCTGCATTTTTAAAAAGCCTCTATTGGTTGGGCTTGATCTTCTGCAGCTCGGTCATCGTCTGCTTGAGCCCCTTGGATGCCTGCGCCGCGTCGCGGCTTTCCCGCGCGGGGTCGAAGGTCGAATCGAGCCGCAACGCCTCGTCCCAGAGGGCGATCGCGCCGTCGACGTCTCCGCGGGCGTAGGCGTCCAAGCCCTTAAGATATAGGGTATCGACCTTTTTCGCAATATCGGCGCGGCCGAGATCGCCTAGCAGGAAGTCGGCCTGGATGGATATCCTGTTGAGGGGCGTAAACTGAGTCGTGAGATCCAGGGTATAGTTGACGGTGATGCGCGCCAGATCGAGGTCGAAGGTCGACCCGATGGTGAACCTCGGGTTTCCACCCTGGATGAGGAGGCCCGAATGGGCCTGGAAGAAATCGGTCACGGAGATGAGGCCGCCCGCGGCGAAGCTCGTCTCCTCGGATTGCGAGAGGTTCATGAGGTTTATCGGCTGAGTCACGTCGAAGGAGATGAGGAAGGGCTTGAGGGGAGAGTAGCCGAGGCCGAAAGTCGCCTCGGTCGGAAGGGGATCGCCCTCCACCGGAGGGCCGATGTTCCTGGCCGTGAAGGCGAGCGAGAAGTTCTTGTTCCTGGACGAGTAAAACTTGAAGAGGTTGAAGCGGGAGAGCAGGCCCGTGTCGACCATGACCCCGAGCGCGGAGTTGCCCGCCGTGGCGCCCGAGTCGACGACGGGCATGGAGCGGTAGGCGAGCTTGGCCGTCGCGCCCGCGGAGAGGCCGCTGAAGTAGAAGCCCGGGAAGAAATCGTAGGATACGTTGAATCCCGCCATCGACTCGGAATAGTAGCCCGAGCCTACGAGGTCCCCGAACTGGTCCGTCGCGGGGAAGGGAATGTAGAGCCATTTGCCGCCGAGGCCGAAGCCGAAATTCTTGTAGCGGATCGTGTAGACCGCCCCTTCGATCTTGGTATCGGCGATCCAATTGTTGTGGAAGACCGACAATTCGGTGGAATCGAGGAGGCTTGAGGCCGCGGGATTGGACTCGAAGTAGGAGGCATCGGTGCAGACGGCCGAATAGGCGGTACCCATGCCCTCGTCGAGGCCGCCCATGGGTATGAGGAGGGAGCGCATGGTCGTAGTGCCGGCATTGGGGTCCACATTGAGTACATTAGAGATAAGCTGGTAGATATCGGATATGCTCTGGGCATTCGCCCCGCTCGCGACAGCCATGAGGAAGACGAGGGCGATGAGTACGGCTGCGCGCTTCATATTCAACAAAAAGTATACTATGCTCCGCCTCCGATTTCTATATCGGGGAGCCTGCTCGACCCGATTAGGCTTGATTCTCGAAGGTCGGAGCGCATTCGAGCTTCCGTCTCGGCCCGTTCTTCCTTCAATTAAGGGCATCCGAGACCGAAAATTAACAGACTCGTCTAAATGGGCGAAGTATCATCTTGACTTGAAAGGTATTGGCCCACGGTACATGCCTCGTAAGCCTCTCGCCCTTCTCCTCCTCGCCATCCTTCTTCTGGGAGGGAGGCTCGCGTGGCCGATGGGCCAAAAGATGGACATATTCGTTCCCGTCGACTCCCTGATCCAGGAAAAGCGCTATTCGGAAGCCCTGGCCAGGCTCCAGGATCTCTTGGTGAGCGCCCCGGAACGCACGGGCGCGATCAAGGAGCGAATCGCCAAGACCGAGCTCCTCGAGGCCGACGACGAGATCTCGTCCCAGAGCTACAACGAGGCCCTCGCCGCCTTGAGCACGTTTTGGGCGCAGTTCCCCGAGAAGGCGGATCAGGCGCAGAAGCGCATCCGGAAGATCAATCAGGTGCGCGAGGAGTACAACAAGGAGGCGAAAGAGCTCCTTGCCTACATGAGCGATGCCAAGAACCGCGTCGATCCCGATTACAACAAAGAGATCACCGATCGCCTCGCGAAGCTCGATAGCCTCGACCGGAACAACCCCGATTCGAAAAAGACCATAACCAGCCTCAAGGAGACTTCGCTCTCCCTGGTCAACCAGGACTCGATGAAGATCGTGATGAGCGCGGGCAGGGCGCTGATCGACGGCGGGGACTACGCCAAGGCTTTGCGCCAATACCTGAAGGGCTTCCCCCTCTTCAAGCCCGAGTTCGAGAACGCCGGCTACGACGAGCTGACCATGGAGGCCGTCGCGGGAGTGGTCCGTAAGGCCGAAGCCATGCCGGACGCATACGACGCGTCCCAAGCCGGATTGCTGAAGTCGGTCTCGGACCTCGCCGCCGCCTTCCAATCGGGTTCCCCGGAGCAGATCGCGGCGGCCCTGGCGCCGGCAAGGACGGCCCTGGAGGACTTCCGCAACCTGCGCGAGAGTCTCTTCGCGACCGGGGCAGGCCTCGCGCGCAGCTATGACGCCCTCCCCAAGGAAGGCAAGTCTCCCATCGAGTACCAATATTTAGCCTATCTCGACATCTTCCTGCGCGGCAGGCCCGACGATTGGGGACCCGACAAGAAGCCCGAGGCGGAAAAGGGCAAGCCGGAGGGCATGGGAGGAGCCCTCCTCGCCCAAAGCGCCGCGATCCTGGACAGCCTCGGGAAGGCGGCCCAGGCCAGCGTGGACTCCGCCTACGCCGCCGCGGGAAGGGCCTACGATGCCGGTTCCTATGCCGATGCGGGAGCGGCCTTTTCGCGCGCGGTCGCCCTCGTAGCTCCCGGAGCCGAGGTCCTGGGATACTGGGCCCTCGTGCCGGAGAGCGACTTCGTGCCCGACCTCGCCGGCCTTCGCGCGAAGATACAGGCGGCGGCCGCCGACCAGGGACGGATAACTCAGCTCGGGGCCCTCGCCGCGGCCGGGCAGAGGCTTTCGGAGCTTGCGGCCAGCTACGACGCGGCCTCGTCGCAGAGCGCGGCATACCTGTCCGGCCTCAAGGAGACGCTTCCCGTCGCGGAGCCGAGGGCCGCCCTGGACGGCTACCGCTCCTCGATCCAGGCGATCGAGGCGAAGCTGGGAAAGGAGGCAGCCGGCAGGCCTGCCCTTGCCTCCGCGGCCGAGGAGGCGACGACCAAGCTTGGGGACTCGCGCCCCAATGACGCTTTCGAGGCTTACTCGGCGAGGCTCGACAAGGCCCTAGCCGGGGCCAGGGCAGCGGAATACCTTACGGTCGCCGCTCGAGGCAGGATCGAGGGGGACTATGTCGATCGGGAGCTGGCCGCGAGAACGGCCGCGGTAGGCGCGGCCGACGCGCTTACGGACAGTTTGCCGACGACGGACGCGGCGAAACCCGAGGGCCTGCCCGATCCCGCATCGCCCACCGCGGCGGCGGCCTCCCTCGCGGAAGAGGGGCCCAAGCTGACCGCCCTGACGCTCTGGATATCGGGCGATCTCGAGTCCATGGCGTCGGAAAGCCCGGCTCTCCTGGCCGACCCGGCCTTCGCGGCCGCCCGCGCGAGGATGGAGGACCTCGGGAAGAAGGCGACGGAGCTGCAGGCGCGCGGCGCGGCCGCCCTCGCCAGGGCCGAGGCCAAGATCAAGACGGCCGCCGCCGCCCTCGGCGAGGCGCGCCAGAATATCGAGGTCGCGAAGGCCCGTCTCGCCGATGCGAAGACGCTCATCGCCCAGGACAAGGGCAAGGGCGCCAAGTCCGCCGTCATCAGGAAGGACTTCACGGACTCGCAGGACAGGCTCGAAAGCGGCCGCCAGGGAATCGTCGAGTCCTCGAACGACGATTACGATCCCAAGACCTGGGACGATTTCCAGCAGCTCTACTCGACGATCAACTCCGATCTCGACCGATCGAAGAGGGAGTGGGTCAACAACGAAGACGAGAGATTGCTGGCCGAGGGACAGACCTACTATAGTCAGGGACTCTTCGACCTGGCGTCAGAATCCCTGAACGGCGCGCAGGAGCTGTGGCGAGAGGACAACGACACGGACGACGATCGGGTGAAGTACTGGCAAAACCTCGTCAAGCAGGCGAGCGACACGAACAACAAGCGCGAAGTCAAGCCGGGCGACGCGCTTTACTACGAGATCGGGAACTACCTGTCCCAGGCGCGCAAGCTCTACCTCAAAGGCGACAGCCTCATGAAGTCGGATCGCAAAGGCGACGCCGACGCGGCCTTCGTCGAGGCGCAGCATAACCTGAGCTACGTCACGGTGACCTTCCCCCTCAACTCGGAAGCCGGCCTCCTCAATCTCCAGATATCCAAGTCGACCAACCCGGACCTGTACGACAAATCCCTGCCCGTCAAGATTAAGGAGGCCGTCGATCTCCTGGCCGCGGATCCGACCAGGGCCTATTCCGAGATCGCCGACCTCTATAGGATGGAGCCGCGCTACCCCGGGCTCAAGACCGCCTACGAGAACGCGGAGATAGCAGTGGGCATACTCCTTCCCCCTCCGACCAAGGAGGCTCTGGCCAAGGTCGCGTCCCTCCTGGCCAAGGCGGAGAGGGAGCTCAATACGGGACGCAGCGACCAGCGCAGGATGGCCGAGGCCGACCTGATAGCCGCCTACGCCATCGATCCGAACAATCGGCAGGTCAACGCCCACCTGCGCGATATCAAGACCATCGAAAGCAAGGCGACCGGCCCGGCGCTGGGACTCGCCGATCAGGCTATACTCGATCAGGCTACGCGGTCCTTCGCCGCGAGCCAGTACAACCAGGCCCGAGACCAGCTGTCGCAGCTGCTATCGGACCCGGGCAAGAGGACGAGGGACGTCCTCAAGCTCGACAACGACCTGAAGACCTTGGGGTATTGATGGCAGGAAGCAGCCTCGCAGGAAGGATCATCTCGCGATCGGCAGTCGCCATCGCCCTCATCCTCGCCGCCCTGCCGGTCTGCGCCGAATTCTGGGAGGCTCCGGATACCGTCTCGGAGGGCAGGTATCCCTCCTTCTTCGCCGCCAAGTCGGGCCCCGTCCTCATCTGGCAGGAATCGCAGTCCTCCGGCGAGTCGGGTTCGGCGCGCATACGCTTCGCCCGCTTCCAGGACGGCTCCTGGATACCCGGCGAGGTCTCGGGCTCTTCCTACTCTTTCGACTCGATCGGCCCTCCGCCCATCCTCTACTCGGCGACGCAGTCGCGAAGCGGGACGATCGCCGTAGCGATATCGGCCTCGGGCACCAGCATAGAGGTCTTCCTGTCGCGCGACGGGGGCGCGACCTTCGAGGCCGCGGGAAAGATCGAGGCGCAGCGGACCTCCGTGGCGCCCCGCATCTTCCCGAGCGCCGCGGGCGGGTGGATAGTCTTCGCCACTCAGGGAAGGCAGTCCGCCGGGACCTCGAGCGACAACGGCCCCGCGAGCGCG
>CAYNFM010000029.1:25466-35948 GCA_964396415.1 uncultured Treponemataceae bacterium
GCCCAGCCGAGCAGCGTGAGCATCTACGTCACGAGAAGCGCCGACGGATCGGCCTGGAGCGCCTTCGAGCCCCTCGTTTCGGATGACGAGGGGCTCCTCATGAACTTCGCTCCCTTCTCCTCGAATCTCGGCGACAGGGATATCGCGGTATTCCAGTCCTTCATCCTCGGCGAGGGGAACCTGTCGTCCCGCTACGCCCTCATGTCCAAGACCTCGAGCGACGGCGGAGCGACCTGGACGAAGGCCAAGGCCCTGACGGATTTCCCCGATCCTTCCGGAGGCTCGGAAGCGGGGGCGCAATACTACGACAACGAGGCGGCCCAGCTCGTCCCCTTCGGAGGAAAGCTTTATCTCGCATGGGAGAGGCGCAAGGCCAAATCGACCCTGACGCAGGTCTGGGCCGCGCGAATCGACGCGACGGGAAGCCTGGATCCCAAGACCGCCGCCGCCGTCGCCGTCGAGCCGAGCTCCTTCAAGCTCTCGCAACTCACGGAAATCGGGGGCGCGCCCACCCTCCTCGCCCTAGAGGACAAGCTGAAGGCCAATCGGGTACTACTTTCCTCCGCGAAGGGGGGAAGCTGGGCGAGCGAGGACGCCGACCTCGCCGTCAAGAGCGATCCGTCCGGCTCGGGACTGGTCAATTTCGCCCGAGCCATCCAGGATGGAGGGAGGACCTACGTCGCCTGGGAAGTCGACAGCGGCGACAGGAGCCGCATCCTCGCGATGGTTCCCGTCCTCGGCTCCCCGCCGCCGACCCTCGTCCCGCTCAACTTCGCGGTCGGCAAGCGCGCCAGGCCCATAGCCGTCCAGGTCAGGGTAGACATGCCCAAGGACGCCGCGGGGCTGAGGGACTACGCCTACCTTTGGAGGAAGACCCGCGGCGAGGCGAGCGCGGCCTCGGCCGCCAAAGAGAGCCCGAGCCTCTCGGAGCTGTGGAAGAGCGGGGTCAAGAAGGACGCTTCCGACACGTCCTTGAGCCTGGAGGCGACCGAGGACGGCAACTGGACGCTCTGGGCCTCGGTAGAGGACAACGCGGGCAACCGCTCGCCCCCGGCGAGGATATCGTATTACAGGAAGCGCATCCCGCCCCCGGCGCCCATCGTCATGTCTCCCGATACGGACGAGCTGGGCTTCCTCGCCTCCAATTCCTTCACTATCCGCTGGATTCCCCCCGAGGCCGACGATCTGGCCGGCTATACCTGGGATCTCGCCTACGCGGGTCCCCTCGAAAGCGGCTCGGGGCCGCTCGCGTCCGCCGTCTCGTCGGGGAAGGCGGCCGGACCCGCCCTTCCCGGCCTCACGGCCTACGAGAGCGGCCTCGTGCGCTCCCTGGGAATCCGCATGCCGCCTCCCAGCCTGCTCGGCACGGGGAACAGCTACTCCGCGGGCAACGTCGAGAACGGCTACTACGTCTTCTCGGTCTCCGCGATCGATACGACGGGCAACATCAGCGGCGTGGCCTCGATCCTGCTCAAGGCCGACAAGTTCAAGCCCTACACGGTCGTCACCCTCGCCCAGCCCGGACGCGACGAGCTCGACCGCAGGGTCCTGCGGCTCTTCGGACGCGGCTTCCTCGCGGACGGCCGCATCGAGCGCATAGCCTTCAGCCGCGACGGACGGGAGCCCTATGCCGTCGATCTCAGCCTGGCGAAAGGCGACTACGGCATCGCCTCCGACCGCGAGATCGCCGGCATCGCCGTCGGGGACGTCGAGGCGGGCAGCTACAGGATCGGCCTCTACCACTCGACCAGGGGCTGGTACTGGACGGGTCCCATCCTCGCCGTCGATGCCTCGGGCACCATAAAATACGGCGTGAGCGCCTCGTACCAGCCTTCCTTCCGGCTGTTCTCGGGGCGAAGCCACGTCTTCACCATCTACGACGTCTTCGTTCTCATGGCCATCGCCTTCGCCGCCGTCGGCATCCTCCTCTCCTCGAGGCAGATAATCGCCGTGGCCCAGGAGGGCGAGGCCCTGCGACGCGACGCGATCGCCCTCGTCACCGGAGGTCCCATGCACAAGACCGCAAAAGGCAAGACCGCGCGATCCCTGAGGAGGCGCGGGGTCGGGCTCAGGGTCAAGTTCACCCTGACCATCGCCTTCCTCGTGATTTTCGTCGTCCTCATGCTCGCGATCTTCCTCGGCTACAACATGATCATACGGACGAGCTCGGACCTGGCGATGGGACTCGACCAGCGGGCCCGAGTCCTCCTCGAGAGCGTCGCGCAGGGCGGCCGGTTCTTCCTGGGCAAGGAGGACGCGGTCACCCAGCTGAGCCTCTTCCCCGCCCAGGCCAAGGCCATGCAGGGAGCGAACTATATTACGATAACCGGGTTGGGAGCCGATCCCAAGGTCGCGTCCGGCGAAGTCGTCTACGCGACCAACGACGACGCGATCGCCTCGAAGCTCGACCCCTCCACCCTCAACGCGAGCGAGGCCGTGGTCCTCGGCCAGTCCGCCTTCAAGGCGGCAGGCGGAAGCGATCCCCTGGCTCGACTCGTCCCGGACAAGGCCAAGGCCCTTCAGGACGAGGCCGCGACGGCGATCGACAAGGAGCTCAAGCTCAAGAGGGACCTGGGCGCCGAGAAGGGCGGCCTCAAGGGCGACGCCGCCGGCAACCTGCGCAAATCGGAGATCAACGCTCAGCTCGACGCGGCCGATCTTCGCATCCGAGACGAGCTGCGCGCCCTGTCGGACCGGAACGTCGGCTCCCTTCCTCCCTTCGACCCCGCGACCCTCTCCGCGAGATCCTCGAACTACCTTTTTTACAAGCCCATCCTCGAGTACAGGCCCAGCGACGGCATCCTGTACCGCGGCATGGTCCGCCTCGAGGTGAACACGAAGGAGATATCCGCCGACGTCCGCGCCGCGACCGGCCAGCTCGTCCGCCTGACCCTCATCATCGCCGCCATCGCCCTCGGCGCGGGCATACTGGGCGCCTTCATCCTGTCCACCGTAATCGTCGTTCCCATCCGCAAGCTCGTCGCGCAGATCGAGCGCATACGCGACACGGAGGACAAGGAGAGCCTGGAGGGCTCCAAGATCGAGGTCGCCTCCCGCGACGAGCTGTATACGCTGGCCGATACGGTCAATCAGATGACCGCCGGGCTCGTCAAGGCCGCCAAGGACTCGAAGGAGCTGATCGTCGGCAAGGGCATCCAGAAGATGTTCATTCCCCTCGACGCCGCGCCCGGCTCCAGGGTGAAGCTCAGCACGGGCAAGCGCGACGAGAAGGACTTCGAGATCTTCGGCTATTACGAGGGCGCCAAGGGGGTCTCGGGCGATTACTGGGACTTCCGGTCCATCAATTCCCGCTATCATTTCTTCATCAAGTGCGACATCTCGGGAAAGGGCGTGTCCGCCGCCCTCATCATGGTCCAGGTCGCCACGATGGTGATCAACTACTTCAACGATTGGAAGAAGGCCATGCCGAAGACGATCGACCTGACGGACCTGACCTACAAGATCAACGACTTCCTCGAGGAGAGGCAGTTCGTCGGGCGGTTCGCCGCCTTCACGCTCGGCGTCTGGGACTCCCAGGCCGGCGTCGCCTACCTCTGCGAGGCGGGCGACCGCAAGCTCCACGTCTGGGAGGACAAGGCGCGCCGCCTAGTCGAGGAGATGCTGCCCGACTCGCCGGCCGCCGGGCCCCTCGCGAGCTTCATGGTCCAGATGAAGAAGCCCTTCATCCAGGTCACGCGCGCGCTCGACCACGGCGACGCGCTGATGCTCTACACGGACGGCATCGAGGAGGCCAAGCGCCACTTCCGCGACAGGGACTACAAGATCGTCGAGTGCGCCGACGCCGAGAAGGACAAGCCGCACGAGAACCATTCGGGCGGCCAGGACAACGAGGAGTTCGGCTACGAGAGGATAACGGCCATCCTGGAGGCCGTGGCCTCGCGCGGGAGCTATCGGCTCGAGAAGCACCACGACCCGGCGGCCGGCGAGGTCCTCTCCTTCGATTTCCGGTCCTGCGGGGACAGCCTCCATGAGAAGATCCTCGCCCTCGTGTCGATAGAGAAGGTGTTCAGGCTCTACCGGGACCCCTCGGCCACCTCGAAGGACACGGTGCTCGTCGATCAGCAGGTCGACGCCTTCCTCGAGAAGCACTTCGACCAGTACCGCCTCTTTTGCCTGGACAAGACTCCCTACGCCGACGCCGAGAACCCGGGATATCTCCTCTATCGGGGAGTCCGGGAGGACTCCCAATACGACGATCTCACCTTGCTGGCGATCAGGAGGAAGTGAATCCGGCGAGGCCTAGATCGAGGCTTCGAGCCTGTCCCCGAGGGTCGCCTCGTCGGCGAGGTCCTCGGGCTCGAGCATCGCGTAGCCTTCCTCGTCCATCGCCATCACGAGGGCCTTGGACCAGGAGCTCAGGTTGCGCGACAGCAGATTGTAGAGCGCCCGCCGGACATCCCCCGCCCTGCGATCCGGGACCATCAGCTCGAGGTAGCCGCCGGAGAAGAGCGCGACCGATATCCACCGCTTGCGCAGGATGAGCTCGCAGGCGTTGGCAGCGCCTTCGGCGAGATCCTCGTGCTCGCGAAGCCATTCTTCGTGGAATCCGGGGATCGGGACTATCTCGCCGTCCGGGGTGAGCCAGCTCGCCCCGTAGAGGAGGCTGTACGCGGCCGGCGTCATTCGGCGGCCGCCTCGGGGAAGAGGGCGAGGAAGGCGGCGAAATGCTCGGGCAGCGATGCGCGCACGAGCCTCCCGCCGGGAAGCTGGAGCGACCAGGCGACGAGGAGGAGGCGCCGCAGGCCGGCCTCGGCGCGCAGGCGCCTGTTGAGCGCGAAGTCGCCATGGCGGTCGTCGCCGAGTATCGGAAGGCCGTGCTCCGCGAGATGGATGCGGATCTGGTGCGTTCGCCCCGTTCCGAGGACGAGCTCGAGGTAGGAATAGGGGCCGAAGGACGAGATGAGCCGCCATTCCGTCGAGGCGGCCCTGTCCCCGTCGCGGCCGCGTATCGGGTCGTCGAAGCGCCCGGCGGCGGGGCGCCCGGCAGGGGCGCCGGCGCCCTTACCGGGAGCTCCGTCCGGCGGGGGCGAGCCCGCGACTACGGCGCGATAGGTCTTACGCAGCTCGCGGGACTCGAGGAGCCGCGACCACAGGGCGGCCGCGGCGGCCGAGCGGGCGACGACGAGGCATCCCGACGTCTCCTTGTCCAGCCTATGCACGAGGAAGGGCCGGAAGCCGAAATCCCTCTCGACGGCCTCGACGACCGAGACGCGCACTCCCGCGCCCGGCTGGGACGCGAGGCCCGCTGGCTTGTCCAGGACGAGGATATCCTCGTCCTCGTAGAGGGCGGCTATCATCGGGGCGAACTATAGGTAGGCTCCCCCGGCCTGTCAAGCTTAGCGCGCGAAGACCGACATGCCGAAGAGGATGGCGTTCATGCCCAGGAGCACCACGGCGGTCGACCATCCGATGAGGTTCCCGAGCCGGCTATTCACGTTCGCGCCCATCACGTCCCTCTTGTTGACGATGATGAGCATGCAGACGAGGACCACCGGCAGGAGGACGCCGTTGAAGACCTGGGTCCAGATCGTGATCTGGATGAGGGGCGCCCTCGGGAGGAGGATGATGGCCACGGAGACGAGGACGATGATCGTAAAGAGCCAATAGAACTCGGGGGCCTCCTTCCATTTCTTGTCGATCCCGGCCTCGAAGCCGAAGGCCTCGCAGACGTAGAAGGCGGTCGCGATCGGCAGGATGGTCGCGGAGAAGATCGAGGCCACGAAGAGGCCGGCGGCGAAGATGATGTAGGCCGCCTTCCCGGCTAGGGGGCCGAGCGCGACGGCCGCGTCCTTGGCCTCTTCTATCCTGATGCCCCGCACGTGCAGGGTCGCGGCGCAGGCTACGATGATGAAGAAGGCCACGACGACGGTGATGACGGCGCCGACTACGACGTCCATCACCGTGTACTTGTATTTGTCGAGGGTCAGCCCTTTCTCGATCACCGAGGACTGCATGTAGAACTGCATCCAGGGCGCGATCGTGGTGCCGACGATGCCGATCACCATGACGATGTAGTCGAAATCGAAGCTCGCTTCCGGATGGACCATCGAATGCCCGATCCGGCTCCAGTCGGGCTTGCCCATGAGGGCGGACGCGATGTACGAGAGCAGGAAGACGCTGAAGACCAGGAATATCTTCTCGGCCGACTTGTAGGTCCCCTTCACGACGAGGAGCCATACGGCCGCGGCCGAGAGGGGCACGGCGACGTATTTGCTCGCCCCCAGGGCCTGCATCGATCCCGCCACGCCCGCGAACTCGGTCGTGGTGTTCCCGATGTCAGCGATCACCAGGAAGATGAAGATGAAGAAGGTGATCTTCACGCCAGCGTTCTCGCGGATGAGGTCGGCGAGGCCCTTCCCCGTCACGATGCCCATCCGGGCGTTCATCTCCTGGATGACGATGAGGACGAGGAGGGACGGGACGAGGGTCCACAGGATGTCGTAGCCGTAGGTCGCCCCCGCGACCGAGTAGGTCGTGATGCCGCCGGCGTCGTTGTCCACGGAGCCGGTTATTATTCCCGGCCCGAGGACCGAGAGGAACACGAGGAAGCCTGCGAAGATCGCCTTCGCGTCGATTTTCTTGAGCATGATACCCGTCTCCGATTTCGATTCAGCGCTTGTGCATGACGTACTCGAGCACGTCCTCGATGACGATGGTCCCAGCCATCTTGCCGTCGGCGTCCACGACCGGCGCGGTGTGGAGCTTGTACTTGAGCATGAGGTCGGCGAGCGAGCCCGCCGAGTCGGTGTCGTGCAGGGGGTCGGTCACCGCGTTCATGATCTCCCCGAGCCTGGCCTGGGGATCGGCCACGACGATGTCCCTGAGCGAGACCGTCGCGACGTACTTGCCCCGCGCGTCGAGGACGTAGACGCTGTAGACGACCTCGGCCTCGGGCCGCACCGCTCGGAGCTCGGCCATCGCGTCGGCCACCTTCATGGATTGATTGAAGAACACGTAGTCCTTGGACATGAGGGAGCCCACGCTGTCGTCGGGGTAGGCCATGAGGCTCCGCACCTCGCTCGAGGACTCGGTCTCCATCTCGGCGAGGAGGCGCTCGGCCTTCTCGGCCTTTAGCTCGTCCAGGATGTCGGCCACCTCGTCGGCGGGCATCTTCTCGAGGACGTCCGCGGCCTTCTCGTCGGAGAGGTTCTCGAGGATCCGGACCTGGGCGCCGGGCTCCAGCTCCTCGAGGACGTCGGCCGCCCTTTCCTCGTCCAGGGAGTTGAAGAGCGCCACCCGCGACGCGTGGTCGAGGTCCTCGAGGATGTCGGCCAGGTCCGAGGGATGGATGCCGTCGAGCTTGGAATAGGCTTTGGAAAGCTTGATCTGCGTGCTGGAAAAATCGACCGCCTCGACCTCGCTCCAGAGGATGAGCTTGCTCGGCAGCGACTTCCCGAAGGCCTCGAGCAGGCGCGAGAGGGGCTTGGCGACGCCGAGCCTGCGGAAAAGGCCCTCCAGGCCGACGTCGACGGCTACGAGGCGGCAATCGGAGGCGACGGAATCGATGACCAGGTCGTTGACCCGCACGAGCTTGCGCCCGTCGACGTCGACGATCTGCTTGTCCAGGAGGTGCTTCTTGACGTAGAGATGGTTCTCGGGCGAGAGGGATGCGTCCTTGAGCGCCGAGGCGACGAAGGAATAGCGGCCTTCCACCCGCCGGACGCGGCAGGGCCCGAAATCGACGAGGCGCTCGCCCTCGCGCGTGGACACGGTCGCCGCCACCACTTTGGGACGCTGCGTGCCGACGTCGACGACGAGGTCCTTGAGCCTGCCGACGACGTCGTCGGCCTCGCCGAAGATCTTCGAGCCGAGGAGCCTGCTGAAGTAGATCGTCGTATTGGGATTCATCTCGGTTTCCTCCGATCGGGAACGACGCGGAGGAAGCTTACCGGCCCGGCACCATAAGGTCATCGCCTCGATTGCCGGATCGGCCAGCGAGGGGCCGCCCGCGTCAGGGGATTAGGGTATCGAAGCTACCTGGGCCTGCGTCCATAGACGAGGAGCCTCCTCTAACGAAGATCGGGACCGCCATGGGCCTCAGGGCCGGTCTCGGGCCCGCAGCTAGGTATAGCTCCGGGCGGGAATCGAGTCAATGCGAACGGAAATTATATTGATATCTTCGATGGATTCCAGTACATTCGGCACATGGATTCGAGCGACCAGGCCGCCTCCCGCGACGCCTGCATGAAGGAGATCAACGATCTCTTCCATGAAATGGGCAGGGCGCGCGGGAAGACGACGAGGTCGGCTTGGATGGAGCTTCAGCTCACCTTGCCACAGTTCAAGATGCTCGTCGTGGTCTCGCAGGCCGAGTCGTCCGCCATCGGATGCATAGCCGAGCAGCTCGGCGTCGGCGAGCCGACGGCCAGCTACCTGGTGGAGCGGCTGGTGCAGTCCCGCCTGGTCGAGCGTACCGAGGACCCCTCGGATCGCCGCAAGGCGATGATCCGCTTGACGGCGGAGGGACGCGCCCTCCTGGATAAGCTGATCGGTTCGCGGGATTGGCTCAACGACCGTCTTCGCGATCTGGATACGGAGGACTTGGCCGCACTGCGCCGAGGACTGGGGGCGATCGTGGCGCTGCTGAATACCGCCAAGCCCATATAGTGACGGAGGAGAATCATGTCGGACGAGAGGAACGTCGCCCCGGAGAGAGCGGCAATGGAAAGCATGGAAGGCGCCGTGCATAAAGCGCCCCCGAAGAAGGGTCGAGGGCGAGTAATTATAATCGTCATTGTCGTCGCGGCCGCGGTCGGAGCCTATTACCTGCTCACGAGCGGCGGCACTCAGTTCACCGACGACGCGGCGATCCGGGGCGACCAGATAGTGCTGAGCGCCCAAACCCTGGGTCAGATAACGAGCCTCGCGGTCGAAGAGCAGGACCACGTGTCCAAGGGCCAGGTCCTGGTCAGGCTGGATGACTTGACGCTCAAGGCCCAGGAGAGCCAGGCCGTCGCGAACAAGGACTTCGCGGCGCAGAACGTCGCCCTGGCCCAGGTCAAGCTCGACCAGGCGCAGAGCGACCTCGATCGCGCGACGGCCCAGCTCAAGGCCAAGATCATCCCCCAGGAGCAGTACGACCACCTGGCTATCGCCTTCTCCTCGGCCCAGACCCAGTGCAAGATAGCGCTCTCCCAGCAGAAGATGGCCGATGCCCAATACGCCACGGTCGAGACCAACCTGTCCCGCACGGTCATCCAATCCCCCATCGACGGCGTGGTCGCGAAGAAATGGACCATGCCGGGGAACGTCGTCCAGCCCGCGCAACCCATCTATACGCTCTACAACCTCAAGGACCTCTGGGTGGAGGCTAACTTCAAGGAGACCCAGATACGCTACCTCAAGCCGGGCGATCCGGCGACCGTCGAAGTCGATGCCTTCCCCGGGCAGCATTTCACCGGCAAGGTCGAGAGCATCGGGACCGCGACGGCCTCGGAGTTCGCCCTCATCCCGCCCGACAACGCGACGGGCAACTTCACCAAGGTCACCCAGCGGGTGCCGGTAAAGATCGCCCTCGTCGATCCGCCTTCCGAGCCCAAGGCCGATCCGGTCCTCGTGCCGGGCCTGTCGGCCGAGGTGCGCGTCGTCACCGACGCGAGGTGATATCGTGTTCTCAGGCTTTTCCCGCGCGCGCGAGCGGCTCGTCGCCTCGACGCCGATGCTCCAGCCGGAGCACGAGAGCTATGCCTGGCTGGTCCTCTTCACGACTTCCATCGCCACCTTCATGGGCGTCCTCGATTCCACGATCGTCAACGTCGCGCTCAACAAGCTGACGGTCGCCTTCGGCGTGTCGACCGACGTCACCGAATGGGTCCTCACCGCCTACATGCTCGCCTTCGGCGTCATGCTTCCCGCCTCGGGCTGGCTGGCCGACCACCTCGGCTATAAATCCACCTTCCTCGGAGGGGTCTTCCTGTTCACGGCGGGATCCTTCCTGTGCAGCATGTCCTGGAGCATGTCCAGCCTGATTTTCTTCAGGGTGGTCCAGTCCCTGGGCGCGGGCATCATCATGCCGGTCGGCATGGCCCTGATCACGCGGGAGTTCCCCCCCGCCAAGCGAGGCGTAGCCCTGGGCTTCTGGTCCATCTCCTCGGCGGCCTCCGCCTCGCTCGGCCCCACGATCGGCGGCTACCTGATCGACAACTACTCCTGGCACACCATCTTCGACGTCAACGTGCCCATCGGGGCGCTGGCCCTGCTCGCGGGCTTCATCGTGCTGAGGGAGCACAAGAGCGAGCACACCCGATCCTTCGATGTCCTGGGACTGATCGCGATGGCCGTCTTCCTTTGCGGCCTCAACCTCGCCCTCGCGGACGGGAACGCCGCCTGGAACACGGACGGGTGGACCTCGACCTTCATCCTAGGCTGCTTCGGCGCCTCCGTCGTCGGCCTCGTCGTCTTCCTTATGGGGGCCTCTAAAAACTCCCCACAAAGTTATAAATATGGTATATAATCCGTCCC
>CAYNFM010000030.1:0-28551 GCA_964396415.1 uncultured Treponemataceae bacterium
GCGGGCCCTGCCGCGGGAGCGCGGCTCGCCGAATTCTCGCCGGGAGAGGCGTCGCGCGCGGCGCTCGCGCGCAGAGCCATGAAAAGAAGAGCGTTCGCCAGAGTGCCGTGCCTGTTGCCTGCGCCGGGATGGGTAACCATGCCCTGGGCCTTGTCGACCACGATGACGCGCTCGTCCTGATATAGGACGGAGAGGGGAATCTCCTCTGCTTCGATGGAAGCCGTTTCCTCCTCGGTCCAAATCACTTCGAGGCTATCGCCCTCCTTCAGCGAGCGGGAGGGTTTAGCGATTGCGCCGTTTACCCGGATGACGGCGCCCCTAGCCTTGATCTGCGAGCGGCTCAGAACCCCGGAGACATCGGCGATATAGGCATCTGCCCTAGGGGCAGACCTTGAACCGACGATCCCGCGCCAGCTCCGCGATCCTTCGCCTTCGGTCATGTCTACCTTATCCATCTCCTTTTTTATAGCATTGATTGGCCCTTTCCGGCTCCTGCTTTACCGTTATCCCTTATATTAGTACTTTAAATATATAAGATTTCCACAATTAAAGGAGCATGACAATGTCGTATTCAGTTCCCGATCTTAAGTATCCCTTTGAAGCCCTCGAGCCCTACATCGACGCAGAGACGATGCGCATCCACCACGACAAGCATCACGTCGCCTACGTGGCCAACCTCAACAAGGCGGTGGACGGTACCGAATACTCGTCCTGGAGCCCCGAGACCTTGGTCAAGGATTGGTCGAAGCTGCCTGAGACAATCAAGACCACTGTAAGGAATAACGGCGGCGGACACTACAATCACAGCCTGTTTTGGGAGCTCATCGGCCCCAAGGCCGGGGGGAAGCCATCGGGCGCCCTAGCCGCCGCCGTCGAAAAGGACTTAGGAAGCTTCGATGCCTTCAAGACCGAGTTCACGAAGGCCGCCATGGGCCGTTTCGGCTCCGGCTGGGCATGGCTAGTAGTGGGTCCGGACAAGAAATTGAGCGTCGTTTCGACTCCGAATCAGGACAATCCCCTAGCCGAGGGACGGGTCCCCATTCTCGGCGTCGACGTTTGGGAGCATGCATATTACCTAAAGTATCAAAATCGCAGGGCAGACTACCTGGAGGCTTTCTATAACGTCATCGAATGGCGGGAGGTCGCCGCCCGCTTCGCTAAGGCGATGGGTTGAGGGAAAGAAGCGGGAAGGCGCCGGCCGTATGTAGCGAGGCGGCGCCTTCCGCATGATGGCGGTTTAGTAAATTTCGGTATACGGGAATGTAAGAAATTTATGTGACTCTTCTTTCTTTGTCCCCTCATAGTTGAAAAAATCCGCTCTTTGCAGTTCGACGAATATTTCCGTTTCTCGGTAATATATTTCCTCAAAAGCATTTAACCAATTGAAACTTCTATATATGAAATTACGGGCACGATTCTTGCTTCACAATCCCCAACAAGGAGCTTCGATGCAAAATTCGCCGTTTCTTAGTGGGGCCGATACCGCGTGGATGTTGGTGGCCACGGCTTTGGTACTGTTCATGACCATGCCCGCCCTGGGGATGTTCTATGGCGGTCTCGTACGCAAGAAAAACGTGCTCAGCATACTGATGCAGTGCTTTATCACTCTCGCCCTCGTTTCGGTATTATGGGTGATCGCGGGTTACAGTCTCGCCTTTAGCGACTCCGAGCTGATTCCCGGCGTCCTTGGCGATTTCAAATGGGCGCTCTTTCACGGAATAAGCCCTAACAGCCTGAGTCCGTATTACGTTTCCGACGCGGCGGGGAGGATCCCGCACATCCTCTTCGCCATGTTCCAGTGCATGTTCGCGGTCATCACGCCGGCCCTCATCATAGGCGCATTCGCGGAACGGATGAAGTTCTCTTCCTTTCTAATCTTCACCGTCGCATGGCTCTTTCTCATCTATATACCCTTGGCGCACATGGTGTGGTCGGCGAACGGATGGCTCGCCAAAATGGGAGCCCTCGACTTTGCGGGAGGAACGGTAGTCCACGTCAATGCCGGAATGGCAGCTCTCGCGACGGCTCTTTTCATCGGAAAGCGAAGGGCCCTGAAGGCCTTCCCGCCTCATAACCTACCCTTCACCCTCATCGGCGCAGCGATGCTCTGGTTCGGATGGTTCGGCTTCAACGCCGGCTCTTCCCTAGCGGCCGACGGCCTCGCGGCAAGCGCCTTCATGACTACCAATACGGCTGCAGCGGTCGCCGCCCTCGTCTGGGCCATAATGGACGCGACCGTCAACGGTAAAATCACGATACTCGGCGTGGCCACCGGCGCAGTCGTCGGACTCGTCGCGATCACCCCCGCCGCCGGCTTCGTCAATGTCGGAGGCGCCCTCGCGATCGGCACCCTCGCGAGCATCATCTGCTTCATAATGGTCACCGTGGTCAAAGAGAAGTTCGGCTACGACGATGCCCTGGATGCCTTCGGCTGTCATGGCATCGGCGGTTTGGTCGGCGCGCTTTGCACCGGCATTTTCGCCGATCCCGCGATTTGGAAGGAATTCGGAGGAGACCATGCGGGTCTGCTCTATGGAAACCCGAGGCAGCTCCTCATCCAGCTCCTCGCCTGCCTGGTCAGCGTCCTCCTTTCCTTTCTCGGAACCCTCGTCATTCTCAAGGTCATCGATCTCGCGATCGGGGTTCGAGTTGATGCCAAGGTCGAGGCGATCGGCCTCGACATTACCCAGCATGAGGAGAGGGCTTATACGGTCATAGAATAATTCGCATTCGTCGTAACGCCTTTAATGTAGGATGCGCTTCCTACGTTCGCGGAAGCAAAGCCGCACGAATGTAGGAAGTTCGTGCTCTGGATATCCGTCGCTTCGCTCGTCTTTTTTATCGAAGGAGGTGAAGTCTATAGAAATACCAAATGGATGAAGGAAATTGACGCCAGTTTTCTGCAGTCGAGAAAACATGAATTTTTTCTCAAAATGAATCCGGGGCTTGGCGTGGAATTTGCTCTTTCTTGGTTTGGCCGATCATGGGCTAAACCCCAAGCAGGAGTCCTGGATGAAACGATTTCGAAAAGCGATGGTGGGTTTCTTCGCCCTCGGCGGACTGCCCCTTGCCGCGCAAGCCTCGGCACGCGGCGCCGTCATGCCCTTCTTGAGCCCAGGGAATACGGCCTGGGTAATCGTCGCGACGGCTCTCGTAATGTTCATGACGATGCCCGCTCTCGGGATGTTCTATGGAGGACTCGTTCGGAAAAAGAATGTACTAAACACGCTCATGCAATGCTTTATCACTCTTGCCGTCGTTTCGACCCTCTGGGTCGCTTTCGGATACACCCTGGCATTCAGCGACGGCGAGCTCATCCCAGGCGTTCTCGGGGACTTCAAGTGGGCATTCCTTTCTGGAATTCCGCCCGACGCCCTCAGTCCCTACTTCGTTTCCGATCCGGGCGGAAGGATTCCTCACCTCCTCTTCGCGATGTTCCAATGCATGTTCGCCGTTATCACGCCTGCCCTGATAATCGGAGCTTTCGCCGAAAGGATGAAGTTCTCGTCCTTCCTCGCGTTCACGGTCGCCTGGCTCTTCCTCGTCTACGTCCCTCTCGCGCACATGGTCTGGTCCACTAACGGCTGGCTCTGCAGGATGGGCGTCATGGACTTCGCCGGCGGAATCGTGGTCCACGTCAATGCCGGCATCGCGGCCCTGGTGACGGCTCTCTTCATAGGGCGGCGCAGGGCCCTAAAGGCCTTTCCCCCGCACAACCTGCCATTCACCTTGATCGGTTCCGCCATGCTGTGGTTCGGTTGGTTCGGCTTCAACGCCGGATCCTCCCTTGCCGCGGACGGTCTGGCGGCCAGCTCCCTCGTCACGACCAATACGGCCGCCGCCGTCGCGGCCATCGTTTGGGCGATCGCGGACAGGCTCGTAAACGGCAAGGCGACCATCCTCGGCGTCGCCACGGGCGCGGTCGCGGGACTCGCCGCCATAACGCCCGCCGCCGGCTTCGTGAATGTCGGCGGAGCCTTCTTCATCGGGGCCGCCTCGAGCGTCGTCTGCTTTTTCATGGTCAGCTTCGTCAAGGCCAGGCTCGGCTACGACGATGCCCTCGACGCCTTCGGCTGCCACGGGGTCGGAGGCCTCCTCGGATCCCTCTGCACCGGACTGCTCGCCGATCCCGAGATTTGGAAGGCCTATGGCGGGGGCCATGCCGGGCTCATGTACGGGAATCCCCGTCAATTCTTCGTCCAGGCCCTCGCCTGCGCCGTCAGCATCGCGCTCGCCCTGGTCGGTACGGCCCTCATCCTCAAGGTCATAGACCTCTTGGTCGGCGTTCGCGTCGATTCTACGGCCGAGGCGATGGGCCTCGATATCACGCAGCATGAAGAGCGGGCCTATACGGTCATCGAATGAAAGAGGAGATATAGCATGAAAATGATCGTAGCCATCATCCAGCCCTACAAGCTCGAAGAGGTAAAGGAGGCCCTTTACGCGGCGGAGGTGAACCTCATTACGGTCTCGGAGGTTCTCGGCCACGGAAGGCAGGGCGGCGTCGCCGAGATTTACAGGGGAAACAAGGAGACGGGCAACCTCTTGCGCAAGATTCGCCTCGAGATAGCCGTCAACGAGAATTACGTGGAAAAGACGATCGAGGCCATACAGGCCGGAGCTCGGACCGGAGAGGTCGGGGACGGGAAGATTTTCGTCTATGATTTAGCCGCGGTGGTGCGCATCCGAACGGGAGAGCGCGGCAACGAGGCGATCGGCTGAGGCTCAGGACGAGTCCTCGCCGCCGCGCTTTCCGGCGGCCGTCCAGTAGTCGCCGCGGCCGGGCCTCGTGGGTCGCGCATAGTATTCGACGTTCCAAAGGAAGAGTCCCCGCGCCGGCGCGGTAGGGCCCGCCAGGTTTCGGTCGCGCGCGGCGAGGGCGCTGCCCATGAGCTCCGCGGCGCCGCCCGGCGCCGCGGCCTCGTAGGCGAGCATCGATCCGACGAGGGAGCGCACCATTCGCCACAGGAAGGCATTCGCCGCGATCTCGTAGACGAGGGCCTCTCCCTCCCAGCGGAAGGACGATTCCGACACGAAGCGCGAGCGGTTGGCCGACCCGTCCCTGGCCGACGAGAATGCCGTGAAGTCGGTCTCCCCGAGGATGAGAGCCGCGGCCGCGTTGAGCGAGACGATATCCGGCCTCCGGCGGATATGGTGGCAGTATCGCAGCCGGATGGGATCGGGAGAAGGCGAGCAGAGCGCGAAGTATCGGTAGCGCCGAAGCCTGGCGTCGTATCGCGAGTGGAAGTCGAAGTCGGCTTCGGATGCCCAGACGACGCGAAGGTCGCGAGGCATGAGCCTATTGAGGGCAGGCAGGAATCGCTCCGCGGCGATGCCTGCTATATCGGTATAGAAATTGGCCACCTGGCCCATCGCGTGCACGCCCGCATCGGTGCGCCCGGCGCCGAGCGCGGGGACGGGATGGCCGTGGATGCGTCCCAGGGCCTTCTCGAGCTCGCCCTGCACGGTGCGAGCGTCGCCTTGGCGCTGCCAGCCGCTGAAGGCCGTTCCGTCGTACGATAGGATCAGGCGGACGTTGCGCTTATTCCTCATCCTCGTCTTCGTCTTGGTGAAGCTCGGTCTTCAAGGCCTCGTAGAGGTCGCGAACCTTATCCACGAGGGGGCCCGGCTTCGCCTTGCTCTTGCGTCCTATGCCGAACATCTTCGCTATGGTTCGCTTGGAGACGCCCAGGATCTCCGCGCGCTTGGCCTCGTCCGCGCGCTGGCCGTACTTGAGCTCGAGGATGGCGGACAAGTAGAGGACGCCCTCGAAGCCGTAGTTCTTGTCCGTATCCGGCCCCAGCCACTTGACCGTAGTAAGCTGCTCCTTGCCCTTTTGCTCGAGCTCGATGGCGAGCCGGTAGAGGAAACGCGCCTTGCCGTAGAATATCCTGCCCGCGTAGGCGTAGTTCTCGCCCGGATTCTTCTTGTCGAGGTAGCCGCAGAGCCAGGCGGTTCGGAGAGCCGATAGGCCCTGCTTGATCACGGGGCAGAACTCCTTCGGCAGCCCCTCGTAGCAGAGCATGGCGAGGTAATAGGAGGCCGCGCCTTCCAAGACGCGCCTCGGGGAATTGAAATCGGCTCCGTCGAAGATGCGCTGCACGGCCTCGACGCGCGAGGCGGTCGCGTCCTTGAGCGCCGCGGCGACCTTGGACGGCAGGCCCAGGAAATCGTACTTGTACGCCGAGTACCAGCAGGCCGGGCAGACGGTCAATTCGTAGACGAGGGGATGGACCTCGCCGTAGCTATGCGTCGGGATATAGGTCCGGTGGAGCTCGTCCGTGAGATCGCCGGCATTGACGCGGCCCGAGAAGAGCTCCTCCCTATTGAACGAGGCTTCGCAGACCGGGCACACGATCGGCTCCTTCGAGATGAAGGTTACCTTTTTCTCCTTCTCGCTATCGGGCTTCTGGGCGTATCGAACCATGCTCTACCTCTCTATGATCGCGATGGCTATGGCGTTGTCGCTCTCATGCGTCAGCGAGACGTGGACGCGCGCCCCGCCGACGGCGCCGAGGCGCGCCAGGGCGCTGCCGTGCAGGACGATATCGGGCCTACCGCTCGGATCGTTCACGACCTGGATGTCGCCCAGCCGCACGCCGGCGAGCCCCGTGCCCAAGGCCTTGCCGAAGGCTTCCTTCGCGGCGAATCGGGCCGCGAGGGCGAGAGGCGCTCCCGCGCCTCGACTCCGCGCTTCCGCGACCTCGTCGGGATGGAAAAAGCGCTCGACGAGGCCCGGGACGGAGACCCAATGCCGGATGCGGCCGACATGCACGACGTCTACGCCGATGCCGAGTATCATTGGAGTCTCCCCGGGCCGCCGGCGGAGGCGGGAGCCCCGCCGCCCGCGGCGGGGAAGGATCCCGCCGCGACGATCGTCGCCTGTATCGCCTGCGGGTCGTAGCGCTCGATGACGAAGCCCTCCGGCGTCCGAGACTGCACCTTTACCTGGTAGGTCCCCGCCTTGCGGAACGCCGAGAGATCGACGAAGAGAATGCCCTGCCCGGGCGAGAAGCCCGTTATGTCGCTGGTGGAGGACCGGATGCGCAGGCTCCCGTGGGGCAGAGGAGCCGCCAGGGAGAGGCCTTCGGCCATGCCCTCCCCGTCTATGGGGACGTCCTCGAAATTCTTGATGGCGAGAGAGCGCTGCACGACCGCCCGGAACTCCACGCTGTCGGTTCCGGCGATCGAGACCAGGCTTTCCTTGTTGATTACGCGGACCTTGACCGTGAAGTCGGCATTGCGGCCCGCCAGCTCGATGAAATCGGTCTGCACGTCGATAACCCGCGCGACCGCGCTCGCGGGTCCCGCCACCTCGACCTCGGAGGGGTTGAGGTCGAAGGACAAAAGCTCGTAGCCCGGTTCGAGAAAGCCCCTGAAGGAGGGCGTCACGGGCACTATGCGCGTCGAGCGCCTCTCCATGGAGATCGAGACCTCGGCCGGGTCGGTCCGAATCTCGAGAGGATCGACGCCGAGGGCGGTCCCTCTCCTCTCGATCTGGACGGGCACCCGGTACTGTCCTTCCGCCCTGTAGCCGGAGAGGTCGAGACTCGCTCGCACGTCGTCCTCCTGGATGGAGAAGAGGGCGTTCGACTCGCCGCGCAGGGTCACGCGCACGGAACGCGGGATCTGGCTCGACGGCAGGAAATCGTCGCTCAGGGAAACGGAAAGGGGCACGGATATGTATCTGTCCTCGAGGCGGTTGAGCCGGTAGAAGAAGAAAAGCAGCAGCGCCGCCGCCAGCGAGAGGACCTTGGCCGGCCAATTGGATAGGAGCCGCTTCGCGAATCCCTTATTCGGCATCCGGGATTTCCTCCGCGCCGTCGGTCTCGCCCTCGGGGAAATCGAGGAGCTCGCCGAGGCGGCGCCTGACCTGCTCGGGAGCGAGTCCGTAGTAGAGCTTGGACTCGTACGCGAGGGAGAGGGCGCCGGTCTCCTCCGAGACAACGAGCACTACGGCGTCCGCCTCCTCGGAAAGGCCGAGGGCGGCGCGATGCCGAGTGCCGAAGCTCTTTCGGATGTCCTGCTGCTCGGAGAGCGGAAGGAAGCAGCCCGCCGCGGCGACGCGGCCCTCCTGCACGATGAGGGCCCCGTCGTGGAGAGGCGTGTCGTGGCCGAATATCGTCATGATGAGGCTCGACGACATCAGGCAGTCCAGCCTGGTCCCGGTATCGATTATGTTCTTGAGCCCCACGTTGCGCGCGAAGACGACGAGCGCGCCCCTGCGCATGGAGCTGAGCCTCTCCACCGCGTTGAGCACCGCCTCGACCTGGGTTATTCGAGGTCGAGCGGCTCCCCTGAAGATGGATCCCTGCCCCAGGCGCATGAATATCTTGCGGAGCTCCGGCTGGAAGACGATCGCGAGGGCGATGACGAGGCCCGGCGCGAGCACGTTGAGTATCCACGTGACCGTCGTGAGCTGCAGGAAGAAGGCCGCCGCATAGAAGACCGCCAGGATAAGGGCGCCTTTGACCAGCTGTATGGCCTGGGTCTTCACCATGACCTCGTAGGCCTTATAGACGAGATAGGCCAGGAGGAGGATATCGAGGGCGGGCCTTATATAGGCTGAGAAAAGCTGGCCCAGGGCGACGGCGCTCAAGGGCGGCTCCAGGCTCCGAGGCGCCGCTCGGGCCGGCCGACCACGGCCTCGAAGGCGGCCAGGGCCTCGACCGTCGCGGCTACGTCGTGGACGCGGAAAAGGAAGGCTCCCCCGAGGAGGGCCGCGCAGGCCGCGCCGAGGCTGGAGGGGAGCCTGGCATCGACCTCCTCGCCGACGATGGCGCCGAGGAAGGCCTTGCGCGAAAGGCCCACGGCCACCGGGTAGCCGAGCCCGGCGATGGCGCCCAAGCCCTTGAGGAGACTCAGGTTGTCCTCGAGCCGCTTGCCGAAGCCGATGCCGGGATCGACGAGTATGCGCCCGGGCTCGATGCCGGCCGCGATGGCGCGGGCGGCCGCCTCGGCGAGGAAATCCCTCACCTCGGAGACGCAATCGACGTAGGAAGGCGCTCCCTGCATCGTCTTAGGCTCGCCCTTCATGTGCATGAGGAGGACCGCGGCGCCGGCCTCGACGGCCAGGCCGGCCATCGCCGGATCATGGCGGAGGGCCGAGACGTCGTTGATCAGATCGGCGCCGGCCTCGATGGCCGCGCGGGCGACCGAGGCTTTGCGCGTATCTACCGAGATGGGCAGGCCGCTTCTTGCCCGGATCGCGGCGACCGCAGGCACTACCCGCTCGAGTTCCTCGGTCTCCCCTACGTAGTCCGAGCCCGGCCGCGTCGATTCGCCGCCTATATCGACGATAGCCGCGCCGTCGGCCTCCATGGCGAGGGCGGCCTCGGCCGCCTCTCCGGCCCCGCGGCTGCGGGAAAGCGGATAAAAGGAATCGGGAGTAACGTTCACGATACCCATGACGAGAGGCCCGGAATCGAGGCGCAGCGATCGGCCCCGAGGCAGGGGAAGGATATGGCCCGAGGTCCGGGAAGAGGGGCTCACGCGTCTTCCTCGGCAGCCCGGAAGAGGAAGATCCGCTTGCCCCTGTCCGAGACCTCGGCGGCGCGCACCCGCGCGGCGATGCCGGCCTGGTCGAGACCCGCCCGCTCCAGCAGCTGATCGCGCGTGGCTTGGGGATAAGGCCTGGAAGGAAAGCCGGCGGCCGAGGCGACGACGCGGGGAAGCCGCGTCGCGACGAGGGAGACCAGGCGCTCGCCGATGCCGCCCCGGAGGACGCCCTCTTCCAGGACGATTACTCTCGCATAGGGCGAAGCGGCTTCGAGAAAGGCGTCCTCGTCGAGGGGAGCCACGAATCGCAGCGAATAGACGTCGGCCCCGCCCTCAGAACGGAGGGCGGTCTCCGAGCCCGAAGCGGAGGCTGAAGCGCTCTCGCGAAGCAAGGCATCCGATGCGTCGACGGCGGGAGCGACGAGGCCGCCAAGGGCGACGAGGAGGGTCTCGGCGCCCGATCGACGAACGAAGACGCCCTTGCCGAGGTCGAGTTCCTTGGCATAGGCCTCCTCTTCCCGAGGGCTCGGGGCTTTCGGGTACCGAACCACGGCCGGCTTGCCCGAGTCCAGGGCCCATTCGATGCAGAGGGCGAGCTCCGTCGCGCTGGCCGGAGCGAGGATCGAAAGATTGGGGAAGGATCGAAAGAGGGCGATGTCGTACAGCCCCTGATGCGTCTCGCCGTCTTCCCCGACCGCCCCGGACCTGTCCAAGGCGAAGACTACCGGAAGCTTCGGCAAGGCGACATCGTGGAGGATCTGGTCGACGGCGCGTTGGGCGAAGGTAGAATAGAGCGCGACCACGGGGCGGAGGCCTGCCGAGGCTAGGCCGGCCGCGAAGGTAACGGCGTGTTCCTCGGCGATGCCGACGTCGTAGAGGCGGCCCGGGCAGGCTTCCATGAAGGCATCGAGACCCGCGCCGGCCGTCATCGCCGCGGTGACCGCGACCAGCCGATCGTCGAAGCAGCCGCGGCGGACCATGACTTGCGAGAAGGCCTCGGTGAAGGTGGAGGGGGAGCCCTCCTCCGTCATTCCGCCCAGGCGGCGATTGGGCGCGACGCCGTGATAGCCCGAGGGGTCGCCCTCGGCCAGGTCGTATCCCTTTCCCTTCCTGGTGACGACGTGGACGACGACGGGCTTGCCGAGCGCGCGGGCCTCGCGAAAGACTTGCGTCATCGCCGGGATATTGTGCCCGTCGATCGGGCCCGCGTATTCGAATCCGAGGTCCGAGAAGAGGTTCTCCTTGAAGATCAGGGCCTTGACCGCCCTCTTTCCCCTGACCATGCGGGAATAGAGGAAATCGCCGATGAAGGGAAAGCCCTTCACCATGCGGTCGATCCTCGAGCGGATTCCCTGGTAGCGAACGGTCGCCGAAAGGCGGGACAGGTAGCTGGACAAGGCTCCCACGTTGGGTGAAATCGACATCTTGTTGTCGTTGAGCACGACGACGAGCGGCAGGCCAAGTTGCCCCGCGTGGCCGAGAGCCTCGAAGGCCATCCCGCCGGTGAGGGCTCCGTCGCCGATGACGGCCACGGCTACGCCTCCCAGCCCGAGTATCCGCCGCGCCTCGAGTATGCCCAGGGCGGCCGAAATCGAAGTGGACGCATGACCCGTGTCGAAGGCATCGTGCCGGCTCTCGGAACGCTTCGGAAAGCCTGAGATGCCGCCCGATTCGCGGATGGTATCGAATTCCCTGCGACGACCGGTGACCAGCTTGTGAGCATAGCATTGGTGCCCCACGTCCCAGACTATCGCGTCGCGGGGCGAGTCGAAGACGCGGTGAATGGCGAGGGTCAACTCGACGACCCCGAGGTTGGAGGAAAGATGGCCGCCGTTTCGCCCGACGACGTCTATTATCCTTCGCCTGATCTCTTCCGCGAGGAGCTTGAGCTCCAGGGGCCCGAGCTTCCTGAGATCCTCCGGGGAATCGATCGAATCCAAGATTGCCATCGCGTGATACGATACCACAGCCGAACGGCTAATGCTACCGCGACGCGTATTCCCGCGAGCCGGGACGGGCGCGGGGGCTTGCGCCGCGTCCTCCCGACGCGGCAGGATGCGGACCATGACGGACATGGAATTGCTCAGCCTGGACCTTCGATCGCCCATCGCCTACTCCGGCCTCGAGAACCCGCCCCTTTCGGGCGTCCCGCTCATCGGCGCGACCCAGCTTCCCTCGAGCTCGGGGAGGCTGGTCGAGGTCGGCGTCGGCGAGGCCATGCCCGAGGGAGAGGAAGAGATTTTCTTCTTCGACGAGGAAGACCTGATCGTCTTCGACGCGGACGAGGGCCCGGCCCTTCGCCGTCCGCTCCCCAGGCCTCGTTTCTACGGCCGACGCGACGCCTCGTCGGGAACGGACGGCGCCGCGAGGCTCGAGGCCGGAGTTTACGCCTTCGTCCAATGGCGACCCGTGGACGAAGGAGAGGTGATGGCGGGTCTCGAGTGGTTCGCGAGGGAGGCTTGGTGGGAGAGGGTCTCCGTCGAGGGCCCCTACATGCTGCGGCGCCTGCGGGAGGACGGCAGGCTGGCGACTCAGGCCTTGAGGAGAATCGCGGAAGCCCGGAGTCCTTCTGGCGCTTGAGCCGGCGCTAGATGGTCAATTTCGCCTCGCTAGCCGCCTTCGGCCTCGCGGAGCCCTTGGTCCTCTTGTCTTCATACATGCGCTGGTCCGCCGCCTCGAGCAGCATGTCGATGCAGCGCTGGGGATCGGCGTAGGCCGCGTCGGGATGGACGGCGTCGAAGACTTCGCCGAGCGCGGCGACGCCCCAGGAAAGCCTCGGCTTGTAGGAGCCCGCCTCGGCCCCCGAAGCCAGCTCGGCGTTCACCTTCTCCATGATCCCGGAGACCACGTTGGCGCGGCAATCGGGAAAGACGACGAGGAATTCGTCGCCGCCGATCCTGCCTACCGTGTCCGAGCCCCTGACGGCCCCTACGAGCACCGAGCTGACGCGGCGGATGTAATCGTCGCCCGCCGCGTGGCCATAGGCGTCGTTGACGAGCTTGAGGCCGTCGAGGTCGGCCAGGCAGAGCGCAAGGGGAGCTCCCGAGCGTCGGCATTGCGCGATATGCTTCTCGAGTATGATGAGGGCCGTGCGCCGATTGACGGTGCCGGTCAGCGAGTCGGTGGAAGCGAGATACTTGAGCTCGGCTTCCGCGCGCTTGAGACTGACGAGGTTGGCCACGACGCGCGAGAAGATCACGAAAACCTCTCGCTTCTCCGGGCTGAAGTCCTTCTGGCTCAGGAGGTTGTCGACGCTGAACTCGCCGATGAAGGCGTGGCCGTCCCACAAAGGCGCGATGAGCTTGCTGCTCCTGCCGACTTCCCTGCCCTGGTGGTCGCGACAGGCGTCGTCGGAGCCGAAATAGAGCGGGACCCTGCCTTTGTAGAAGGCAGGCGGGATCGCGCCTTTCCTTACTAAAGGATGCCTGATCCCGTGCTCGTCGCGAAGATTGCCTTTCTCATCGATGCCCCAGGTACCGACTTTCATTCGCGGATCCTTGCGATCGACGAACCAGATGCTCAAGCGGTCGAAGCCAAGCGTCTCGCGGCCCAGTCGGACGGCCTCTCGGCACACTTCGTCGACGCTTTGGCAAAGCGACAGCTCGAACGAGATTTCGTGGAGGGATTTAAGGTCGATCTCGTAGGCTTCGCGAAGAGGAGCATCGCGGTCGGCGACGATGGCGACAGCGGGTTTGCCGTCCCAAACGCCGCGTACGATGCTGATTCCCGGTTGGACATGGAGGGTATGGCTCCTCGAATTGCCCAGGACGGCGAGCGTTTGTCCCTGTCCCTTTATCGAGCGCCGGAGGTCTTGAGCCTCAGGCAGATTTTGCATGCGAATAACATATCCCCCAAAATGGAAAAGCGAAAGGGGTTTATTGAAATTTCCGCGGCGACGACGGCTCGCCCGTCGCGAGGCGGTCGGGTCAGGGATGGAGGCCATAGCCGACGGGAAAGAGTCCCGTTTTCCCGTCGCCCGCGTTAATGGGCAACTGATCGAGGGAAGCCGGCCAGGCGCAAGGGAGGACGCCTCGCGCGCGAAGATCGCCGAAAAGCACATCGGCGATTCCCGCCCCTTCGCTCCCCGGCAACCAAGCCGCGACGAAGGCGTCCGTCTTGGACAGCTCCTCGTTGATTATGAGAGGCCGGCCCGAGAGCAGGACGGCGACGACGGGAGCGCCGGCCGATGCCGCTGCCGCCACGAGGGCCTTTTCGCCCGGTCCGAGGGCGAGGTCCGGCTTGTCCCCTGCGCCCTCGGCATAGGGATCCTCTCCGACCACCACGACCGTGAGATCGGGCTTGAAGCCGTCGGGCGGCTCCCCGTTCGGGGAGTAGGCGACGACGACGCCCCGTTTCTCCGCGGCGGCCGCGATGCCGTCGTATATCGTCGTGCCGGGCACGGATGCTCCCCGGAGACCCTGCCAGGTGAGGGTCCACCCGCCGCATTGGGCGCCGATATCGCGGGACCTCGAGCCGGCCACGAGCAGCCTCTTGACGGAGGGCGCGACGGGGAGGACTCCTCCCTCGTCCTTGAGGACGACCAGGGATTCGGCAACCGCCTTTCTCGCGATGGCGCGATGGGCCTCCGAGCCGACGTCGGGCAGGAGCGAGCGGTCCGAGAAGGGCCTCTCGAAAAGGCCGAGCTCGAACTTGACCTTGAGGATGCGCCGGACGGCCTCGTCGAGGCGGGTCCTGTCGATCGACCCTTTGGCGACCAGATCGAGCATAGCGCCATAGACTCGCTGATACGCGTCGGGGATCATTATCATGTCTATCCCGGAATTGACGGCCGTGGCGATCCTGCGGCCCTCGTCGCCCGGCAACAGGTCCACCCCGCCCCAGTCGGAGACGACGAAGCCCTCGAAGCCGAGCTCGCCGCGCAGTATTCCCGTCAGGAGATGCTCGTTGCCGTGATCCTTGACGCCGTTCCATGAGCTGAAGGAAGCCATCACGCATTCGAGGCCGGCGGCGATCGCCGTCTCGTAGGGCGCGACGAAGAGCGACATGAACTCGTCCTCGGGGCAAAGAGTATCGCCACGGTCGACGCCTCCTGCGGTTCCGCCGTCGCCGGCGAAATGCTTGGCCGTCGCGAGCACGGCGGTCGCAGATCCGAGGCCCCCTGCCTGCAGCCCCCTGATTTCCGCCGCTCCAAGCCTGCCGACTAGCTCGGGAGTCTCGCCGAAGCCTTCGTATGTGCGTCCCCAACGCTCGTCGCGGGGCACGGCGAGACAGGGGCCGAAGTCCCACCTCGCCCCGGTGGCCAGCATCTCAAGCGCCGTTATCCGACCCTCCTCCTCGACCAGATCGGGATCGTCGGCGGCCCCCATGCCGATGTTATGGGGAAAGATGACCGCCCCCCTCACGTTGTTGTCGCCGTGCACGGCGTCGAGCCCGTACAGGATGGGGATGCCGAGCCTCGACGAGAGCGCCGCGCGCTGGTAAGCGTCGATCATGTCCGCCCAATGCTCCGGATCGTTGACCGAGGGGCCGGAACCGCCTCCGGAGAGGAGGGAGCCGATCCCATAGGCCGCGATGTCCCGCTCATTCGCGAGGTAATCGCGGGCTACCTGGAGAGTCTGGCCGATCTTCTCACCGATCGTCATTCGCGAGAGGAGGTCTTCGACTCGGCGGTCGATCGGGAGCGTCGGGTCCCTATACGGGAGGACGGACTGGGCATCGGCCGATCCGAGGGTAATGGAGGAGAGAAGGAACAGCAGGACGTAATAGGGCGCATGACGCTTGCTCACGGGCGGTCTCCTGACGAAGCCGATTAATGATAGCCCCGGAGCGATCTCTGCGCTATACTTACTCGGGATGGGCATCGATGACGACTCCGGGAACTCCGGGCGCCCCGCCGCGGATAGATCCCGCGCGGACCAGAGGCAGCTCCGCTTCGAGGCCGCCAGGAACGCCTTCGCGCTCAAGATGGCCGCCCTTCACGACCTTTCCCTCGACCTTACCCTCGCGGACGACGTCGACGACCTATGCCGTCGCGCGGTGGACCTCGGTCAACGAGTCCTCGGCTACGATCGGATCGGAATCTGGTTCATAGACCCGGAGGACCCCGCCCTCCTCTTCGGCAGCTACGGCACGGACGAATCGGGGCGAGTGAGGGACGAGCGCGGCGTTCAGTATAGGCGATCGGAAGAAGCCCTTCCCGAAGGCTTTTACGAGGGCAAGGAGCCCGTATACTTCATGGGCTCCGGACCCTGCTTCAACGAGCGCCACGAGGTGGTCGGGACGGCCGAGCGCGCGCTCGCCCTCCTCTGGGACGGGCGCAAGGTGATCGGCGAGATATGGGTGGACAACTTGGTCACTAAGCGCTCCATAGACGGCGGCTCGCTGGAGCTCCTCGTCCGCTACGCGAGGATCGTCGGCTCGCTCTCGAGCCTCAAGCGAGTCCAGGCCGAGCTCATGCTGCTGGCATCGACCGACGCGCTCACGGGCGTCGTGAACCGTCGGACGGTGCTCGTCATCCTCGAAAAGCAGTTCAGCCTGGCGTCGCGGAAGGACGACGATATCTCGGTGATATTCTGCCGACTCGACGGCCTCAAGGCGGTGAACGACAACATGGGCCACGCCGCCGGCGACGAGTACATCAAGATCGCGAGCTCCCTCCTCCTGGGCGCGCTGCGTTATTGCGATACCGTGGGCCGGATCGGGACCGACGAATTCCTGTTGGTCCTGCCGGATTGCGACACGGTCGGGGCGGCCCTCATCGACGCGCGGATAGCGGCGGCGCTCTCCCGGGCCAACGACGGTCAGCATCCGTACAAGGTATCGCTCTGCAGGGGAATAGCCTCGAGGAGCGAGCTCCCCGGCGCCGGTCGGGACACCAAGGCCCAGACGCTCCTGGATTTCGCCGACCGCCGGAAGCGCGAGGCCGGGCGCGGTCGCGAGGCTCCCGCCGGCGGATCGCCCGAACCATAGGGGCCTCGCGGGGATCGCTATTCCAGCACCGCGTAGATGCGTCGCACGCCGGCGCTCGAAGACTGCTCCTTCTGTATGCGGAACTTGCCCAGGACGCCCGTGCGCTCGACGTGGGGCCCGCCGCAAACTTCCTTGGAGAAATCGCCTATCGTATAGACCTTCACGGTTTCCTCGTACTTCTCGCCGAAGAGCGCCCTCGCTCCCGAGGCCTTCGCCTCGTCGAGCTTCATCATGGCCATCGTGACGGGAAGGTCGCGGCCGATCTGCTCGTTCACGATAGCCTCGACGCGCGCGATCTCCTCCTTGGTCATCGGTGCGCCATGGGCGAAGTCGAAGCGCAGCCGCTCGGCCGTGATATTGGAGCCCTTCTGCGCCACGTGGTCGCCCAGGACGACGACGAGCGCCTGCTGCAGGAGGTGGGTCGCCGTGTGGTATTTGGTGGAGACCTCGGAATGGTCGGCGAGGCCGCCTTTGAAAAGCTGCTCCGACCCCGCGCGAGAGAGCTCCTGGTGCTTCTTATAGGCCTCGTCGAACTCCGGTCGGTTCACCTTCATCCCGTTCTCCTCCGCCAGCTCCTCGGTAAGCTCGATGGGGAAGCCGTAGGTGTCGTAGAGCTTGAAGGCGAGGCGGCCCGACATGGTCCTCTGCGGATTCTTGAGGAGATTGGGGAGCATCTTCTCGAACTCGCGCTCGCCCTTCTGCAGGGTCTCGAGGAATTTCTCCTCTTCCTTCGACAATTCGTCGAGGACCCGCGCGCGGTTCTGGGCGAGCTCGGGGAAGGGCGCGGAGAAGTTGTCGACGACCGCCGCCGCGGGCTTGGCGAGGAAGGAACCTTCGATGCCGAGCTTGCGGCCGTGACGCACCGCGCGGCGGATGATGCGGCGCAGGACGTAGCCCGCGCCTACGTTGGACGGCATAACGGCCTTGGGGTCGCCCAGGATGAAGGTGGCCGTGCGGACGTGATCGGCTATGATGCGCACCGAGCGGTCCTTGTCGGCCTCGCTCTTGTACTCGTATCCGGCTACCGACTCGATCGCCTCGATGATCGGCCCGAAGGCCTCGGTATCGTAGACCGACTTCTTGCCCTGGAGGATGCAGACCGTCCGCTCCAGGCCCATGCCGGTGTCCACGTTCTGCGCCGGGAGGCGCACGAGAGTCTTCTCGTCGACCCGGTTGAATTCCATGAAGACGTTGTTCCAGATCTCCATCCATCCCAGGGAGTCCGTACCCTTGTTGGAACCGGAGGGAGGAAGCCCGTCTCCGACCCAGAAGAATATCTCGGTGTCGGGGCCGCAGGGACCGGTCGGGCCCGCGGCCCACCAATTGTCCTTCGCCGGCAGGTAGGCGATGCGATCGAGCGGCATGCCCAAGCCCTTCCAGGCCTCGGCCGAGGTCTCGTCCCGCGGCGCGTTGGCGTCGCCTTCGAATACGGTGACCGAGATCATCCGCGGGTCCAGGGCCAGCCATTCGGGCGAAGTGAGGAATTCCCAGGAATAGGCGATGGACTCCTTCTTGAAGTAGTCGCCGAGCGACCAGTTGCCGAGCATCTCGAAGCAGGTGAGGTGGCTTTCGTCGCCGACCTCCTCTATATCGCCGGTACGGATGCACTTTTGGTAGTCGGTGAGCCTCTTGCCCGCCGGGTGAGGCTCGCCGAGGAGGTAGGGGACCAGGGGATGCATTCCGGCGGTGGTGAACAATACGGTCGGATCGTTCTCGGGAATGAGGGACTTGCCGGATATCTCGGCGTGGCCCTTGGACTTGAAGAAATCGATGTATTTCCTGCGCAGCTCGTGGAGCGTGATCATGGCGGCGAGTGTAAGGGCAAGCTCGCCATGCGGTCAAGGATGGATCAGCAGGCCTTCGCCTCGGCGCCGTGAACCGCCTTCTCCTCGGCCTCGAGGTCGGGATAGCGGCTCCGTATCTCCTCGATGCGCGGCAGTATCTCGAAGAAGGCGGAGACGATCTCGGGATCGAACTTGGTGCCCGACATCGAGCGGATCTCGTCGTATACCTTGCCCGAATCCCAGGGTTCCTTGTACACGCGCTTGGAGACGAGGGCATCGTAGACGTCGGCGACGGCGACGATGCGGCCGCCCAGGGGGATCTCCTCGCCCCTGAGGCGACGCGCCCCGCCGTCCTCCCCGCATTCGAGCGGAGCGGATATCGGATCCTCGGCCCATATGTCCACCATGCCCGGGTAGCCCGTGCCGTCCCAGTTCTCATGGTGGCGCAGGGCGACCTCGGCCGAGATCCTGTCCAGCTCGGAAGAGGGATCGACGAAGAGCTTGGCGCCGAAACAGGTATGGGCCTGCATGATCTTGTATTCCTCGGGAGTGAAGCGCGCCGGCTTCTTGAGAATGAGGTCAGATATGGCGACTTTGCCGACATCGTGGAGCATGGCGGCCATCTTGAGCATATCCTTGGTACGTTCGCGCTCGCTCTCGGGCAGGCCGCGGTTGAAGGCCCACCTGTCGTAGATCTCGGCCGCATACCCGGCGACTCGGTTGACATGCGGGCCCGTTTCCTTGGGATCGCGCATCTCGGCCATCCGGTTCATCCGCAATATGATCGAGCGCGTCATATAGGCGCGCTCGAGGGCATTGGTCGCGCTCGACGCGAAATGCCCGACGATCTTCTCGTCGCGGGCGGTGAAGGGTAGGACCTCGCCGTTCTCGCCGAGGGCGTTGAAGACCTGTATGACGCCGATGAGGTTGCCGGAGGAGGTGATGAGGGGATGAGCGAGTATGGAGCGGGTCCTCCAGTTGTTCTGCTGGTCGAAGGAAGGGCTGAATTTATAGGGTTTATCAGGAGGAATCGCATAGGCATCATCGATGCGAAGGACTACGCGATTCTTCGCCGCGTAGCCGGCGAAGCGCGACTCGTCTATAGGGATGCGCGCATTGCTCATCGGGAGCTTCTGTCCCGGCGGCAGACGCTTCTCGAGGGTGACATTCTGGGTATATTTAAAGACCAACTGGTCGCCCTCGCGTACGTATATCGTTCCCGCTTCTGCATTTAGGACGCGACGAGCCTCGAGGAGGATACGTTCGAGCAATATGTCCGCATCCTGGATCTTGCTGAGATCGGAATCGATTTGAAAAACTAAATCGCGATAATCAGGCTTCTTGGACGGCATTGTCTCTCCGCAATAATTCTCGGCCTTCTATTACTGTAAATTAAGTAGACTAAATTTTCAATTTCTAAAGGTTGTACCAAAGACACTTTCCCCCCATTGTTTCGAAGAAAGATAGGATATATACTATGAATGAGTATTCATTCTTTTATCAGGAGAGCTATTATGTTGAACATACTTATTACCGGCGCTTTCGGAAACGTAGGAAGGAGCACCGTCGCCGCCTGCCTGGCCGAGGGCGACAGGGTGACGGCGCTCGAGGCCGACACGCAAAAGACGAGACGGCTGGCGCGATCGCTCGCGCGGAGCTGGACGGCAGGCGGCGCGGCGCCGGCGATTCTGCTAGGCGACGTGCGAGATCCCGAAATCGCGAGGCGCGCGGTAGCGGGCCAGGATGCGGTCCTCCATCTCGCCGCGTTGATCCCGCCCGCGGCCGACCGCTTCCCCGATCTGGCCCGATCCGTCAACGTCGGCGGCACGGCCAACCTGATTTCGGCCATTCGCGCCTTGGCCGGCGACGCTGCGCCCCTCCCCCGCATCGTCTTCGCCTCCAGCATCGCCGCCTACGGGGATCGGGTCTCGAACTACTGGATCCGAGCCGCGGATCCCCTTCAACCCAGTCCCGGCGACGAATACGGCCGGACAAAGGTGGAGGCGGAGGCGCTGCTGCGCTCCTCCGGCCTGCCTTTCGTGATCCTCCGCCTCGGGGCGATCATGTGGCGAAAGAAGCTGGATCCCGATCCTTTGCTATTCTCCATGCCCCTCGGCACGAAGCTCGAGATCTGCCACACGGAGGATACGGGCAGGGCTTTCGCGCAAGCCGCCCGCAGGGAAGGGGTCCTCGGCCGGACCTTCGACATCGGGGGCGGCGCGAGCTGCCGTACCGATTACAGGAGCTTCCTCGACAGGATGCTCGGCCTTATCGGCCTCGGCGGGTTGGCGCGCTTTCCCTCGGAAGCTTTCGCGGAATCGGGCTTTCATTGCGGCTGGTACGCGGACTCCGACGAGGCCGAGAGCGCGCTGGGCTTCAGGCGCAAGGGATTGGAGGACTATTACGCGGAAGTGGCCGAGGAGACGCGATACATACGGCCCCTCGCCATCCTGGCGGCGCCCCTGGTGCGGCTCAGGATGCTCGCCGCAAGTCCTTTCTGGCGAATTCGGGCGACGCAAGGGAATTCGTAAGGAGCCACCGTCGACCGACGCAAGACATGACCCCGCCCGCGGATCACGACGCGGGGGGCCGCAGCTCCACGCCGAAGCTGCTCTCGACCGACAGCTTGATGAAGTCGATCACGTCCTCCGGTCCCACCTCGATGCCCGTGCTTCGGGAGATCCGCACCGCATCGAGGCTGCCCAGGAAATAGATCGTTATCGCGGCCCGGGCGCGCTTGGGCGCGAAATCCATGGCGACGCCGCGCGCGGCCGCCAGCTCGCCGATGAGGCCTCCGATCAGGGAGGCGAGGCGCTCGAGCTTGTCTTCGAGTCCCGAGCCTTTGTCGGCCTCGGCGAGGAATATGGAGATGAGATCGACGTCGGCGAAAAGCTCGGGAAGGAAGCGGAACACGACCATCGCAAGCCTTTCCTCGGGCCTGCCTGGACCCGCTATCGCGTCGGCGAGAGTCGCGAAAAAGGCTTCCCAACCCTCCTCGATGACCGTTCGGACGATCGATTCCTTGTCTCCGAAGTAGGTGTAGATCGAACCGACGGGAAGGTCTACCTCGCGGGCGAGGTCGGAGACCGAGGTTCCGTGAAAGCCTCGGGCCGCGAAGAGGCGCTTCGCCGCCCCGAGGATCGCAAGCCGCTTGCCCTCGTCCCTCTCCCTCGCCATGGTCAGGCCTCCTCGAAGATCCCGGCGCTCTTGTCCTTGCGGACCTTTTCCCAATCGAATATGCGGCCGTTCATGGCCACGTATACGCCATAGGGTAGAAGCTGCACCGCCGAGAAGGCCGCGCCGAAATTGAAGAGCGCGTCCGAACCCTGTACCTGGAAGGGAACCATCGCGCCCGTGATGACGATGGTCTTCGCGAGCCGCGCGGGCCCGATGAGACGGGCGGTCTCGGCCATCGTATCCGTGCCGTGAGTGATGAGGATGCGATCTTCGGTCGCCCGCTCGCAGGCGACGAGGACCGAATGGCGATTGCCGTCCTGCATCTGGAGGCTATCTATGAGCTGGTTGAACTCGATCGTCACGGGGACGGTCACTCTGACTTGCTCGAGTATTTCGGGAAGGTGGCTTTCCTTGAAGGTGAGCTCGCCTTTGATCGCATCGTAGGCCTTATCGAAGGTGCCTCCGGTAACGACGACCCGGATGGGCTTGGAAACCATGCCCCACTATGGCTTCGAAGCGGACTTTGGACAAGTATGGCCTCTTGACGCTCATGCTGATATTTGTAAAATAGCCCTCTCGTTCTGTCGACTCGACATTATTATATATTTTAGGAGTATTTTGCGCATGAAACATCGTTTTACAGCGTATATCCTCGTTATTCCATTCTTCGCCCTATTCTCCATCTCCTGCGCCAAGCCCATGCGCCCCACCAAGGCGGACAGTATTCTCACCGTCCTTAGTTCATTGAACGAACAGGAAATACCAGGTTATCTCGAGAGCCTCGAGAGAAAGGATCCCATCGCTCCGTACTATCGCGATCCTTCCACTAAAGAAAGCACGCTTCAATTCTTTTCTACGCTCACTCAGTCCGATACCATAGCGCGGGCCATTTTGGATAGCTCGGAAAAATTCGGCGTCAGGCCCTCGCTCGCTTTCGCCCTTGCCTTGGAGGAGAGCGATTTCAAGGCAGACGCGATAAACAAAAACGGTGATTCGGTGGATCGAGGTCTTTTCCAACTCAATTCCAGATCGTATCCCAGGTTGAAAGCCCAGGATTTCTACGATCCGACGACGAATGCCCGCTATGGCATCTCCCACCTGGGCAGCTGCCTCGCGCAGGCAGGCAACGAGGTTGCCGCCCTGGCCATGTACAACGCGGGGAACGGCCGAGTCGAGCGCGGAGCGACCCCCCAGAAGACCCTCAATTACATATCCAGGATCCTCGCCTACGAGGACAACATCTCGAGCCTCTTCGCCGCCAAGGTGATGGCGGCGCCCGGCACTCCCGCCGCCCCCGGGATCGCGAGACTTATCGCCGAGAGCGTGAGCATAGGCCTGGTTTCCAACACGGTCGCGCGCAAGGACTGAAGAGGCGCTACGGGTCAACGCTTTCGGTTCCAGCCGGGGTTCGAGAAACGCTCGGCAGCGAGGCGCCCTGCCTCGGCTTCCTCGACCGGGCTGAGCGCCCGGGGCTCGAACTCGGCGCCCCAGACTTCGGCGCAACCCCGGCCTAAGGCTTCAGCGGCTTCTTCGTAGCCGACTTCGCGGCCCAGCAGATCGCGCAGCGAGGTTACTCTCGCCTTCACCTCGTCGATGGCCTTCCCCTTGAGCTTCTCGGTCGGGACTTTGAGGAGGGAGAACATGCGCTCGGGATCGAGGCCGAGGAGGACCGTGCCATGTTGGAGCAGGCAGCCCTTTCGTCGCGTCTGGGCGTTCCCGGAAATCTTCTTGCCCCCGGCGGCCACGTCGTTGATGGGTTCGAAGGAAGCCTCCACGCCTAGCCGGCCCAGGCCTCGTACCACGCCCGAGCAGATCAGGCGGTAGGACTCCAGGATATCGTCGGTAGCGAGGGGATGGTCGAGAGGCAGGACGATCGAGTACGTGATCTCCTCGGAGTGGAAGACCGCCCCTCCGCCGGTGAGCCTGCGGATGGCATCGACTCCCCGACTCCGGCACGCATCGACATCCACCTCGGCCTCGAGAGATTGGAAGTATCCGATGGTTACGCAGGGCGGATGCCACCGATAGAAGCGCAGGACGGGCGGGGAGTCTCCGCGCGAGACCGAATCGAGGAGAGCCTCGTCCGTAGCCATGTTGAGCGCGCCGGTAAGGGCTCCGCCGAGACCGGAGTCGACGAGCCTCAGCTTCATGCTCGGCCTCCCTCGCCCGGCTCCTGCGACCCGGCGGCAAGGGCCATGAAGGCGCCGGCTCGCGCGGCGGCCTCGCGGAGCGCATCGGCGATATCCGAGGGAGAGGCTCCGAAAAGCCTCAAGGGCGGCCTCGAGAAAAGAGAGAGGGCAGCCTCGCCCAGGCGATCGACGGGGGACCCCGCGAGCTCGGCCTCCGCGGCCTCGAAGCCCTCCTCGGGATGCGCGAAGAAATCGCCGTGGACGAGGGCGCGCAGGACGACCCCCGACTCGATCTCGACTTCGACCCGGAGGAGCTTTCCGCCGGGGACCTTATGGTCGATACGGGCCGTCATGCGACTTCGAAGCTCGCCCGCGCGTGATAGCTCGTCCGCGCGAGGGGAGCCGACACCACGGATGAAAAGCCCCTCGATCGGGCTTCCTCCGCGAGCAACGCGAACTCTTCCGGGGGAAGGTACCGGAAGACCTCGGTCTGCAGCCCGGTGGGCCTGAGGTATTGGCCCAGCACGAGACTTACGCAGCCGGCCTCCCGAAGATCGTCCATCGCGCGGAGGACTTCGCCGCGCTCCTCGCCCAGGCCCAACATGAGGCTCGACTTGACGACGGGTGAGCCACCCTGCTCCCTGGACCGCATCGCCGCGAGGGAGAGGGTCCTAAGGCTGGCCGCATACGAGGCGCGCGCGTCCCGCAGGCATTGTAGCCGCTCCACGGTCTCGACGTTGTGCGCAAGGACGTCCGGATGGGCATCCAGGATGACTTCTATCTCGCCCTCCCGATAGTCGGGCACGAGCAGCTCGATTCGGAGGGGGCGCCCGAGGGCTTTGAGGGCCCGGGCGCATGCCGCGAAATGCCCGGAGCCGCGGTCGGGAAGATCGTCTCGATCGACGCTCGTGACCACCGCATAGCTCAAGCCGAGCTCGGCGACGGCGAGGGCCAGCTCTTCGGGCTCCTCGATCCGCGGCGTCTCTCCCGCCTTGCCGTGCCGTACGGCGCAAAAGCGGCAGCCGCGAGTGCAGACCGAGCCGAGCACCATGAAGGTAGCCGTGGAGGCGCCCCAGCATTCGGCTTTGTTGGGGCAGCGCGCCGAATCGCAGACGGTCCGGAGGCCCCGCCGCTCGAGGACGGACGAGACCCGCCGCCAGTTGCCGCCCGAGGGCAGCCCGACGCGTAGCCACCGGGGAAGCCGCTCGGTCGCTCGAGAGCCCGTAGTCAAGTCGATGCCCTGCCTTCCCGAGCGGGCCTGCCCCTCGACCTGGCCTCGCCGCTTTTGAAGGAAGAGGCCAGGAGGGAAGCCGCCTCGACCAGGCTGGATACGTCCGCCCTCCCGAGGACGGCGATGCGGAATATGGCGGCCTCGATGAGGGTATAGAACAGGTCTCCGGCCGTCTTGACCGAGAATTGAGGAAAGTCGCCCTTTTTCTGGCCATCGATGAGTATGCCGGCGAGGATGTGGCGCATCCTTATGGTCCGCCTCCGAACCCTCTCGTCGGGATCGACCCCTGCCGCCCGCAGGTGGCCGAGATAGTCCAGGATGACCGAAAGGAGGCGATGCTGGGCGGCGCAGGCCTCCAGGACCATGCCGAGGATGACCGCCAGCTTGTCGGACTGGCTGCGGGCGGGATCAGCCGCAATCACGAGGACCTCTGCCTCGAGCTTCTCCGTAAAGAGCTTGATGCTGAAATTGAAGATTTCGCGCTTGTTCTTGAAATACAGATAGAGGATGGTGCGGGTAATGCCGCAGCGCTCGGCGATCTTCTGGAAGGTAGTGTCCTCGTAGCCTTCGTCGATGAATACGTCGAGGGCCTTCTCCAGGATCTCGCGCTTGCGTTTTTCATGCTCGATCGTGATTGACAAGTTCACCGCCTCCGTCTTTGTGTTAGTATACAATCTCATGCCGTTCATATGGAAGACTTCCGAACCTTGTGCTGGTTCCCCGCCTCGGCTACTATCGATAAGTGGGCGGGAGGTAACGATGAGCTCGAGCGCGAAGGTTCTCGTCGCGAGGCTGGAGGCTATCGAAGGCAAAGGGCGGCCGACGGCTCGCACCGGAGACCGCGTCATGGAATTCCACGTCTCGCGGACCGCGCGCGACCGGCTCGGCATGGAAGGAAGCCTGTTCCGAAGCACCGGCAACGTGATACTCCCGGATTTCCGAACCGCGCGGCTTCTCGCCAGGCGAATCAACGAAAAGGTCGATGCCGCCCTCCTGCCCGAGAGGGCGGTCCGAGCAGGCAGGCTCAACGCGATGGCCCTCATCGACGAGATACTTCACGACGTGGCCCGGCTTTTCCGCGAGAGAGCCGAGCCCCGCGCCTTCGCCCGAGCGCTCGCCGACCTCGAGCGCTCGCTCGGGGCCAAGACCCTCGACGGCCTCCTCCTCGCCTTCGTCGAGCGCTTCCCGCCCCTGTCCGTCTACGAAGGCCGCGAGGAAGCCGCGGCCTGGCTAGCCTCTTCGGCCGGGGCCGAGGCGGGATCGAGCCCCTCCAATCGCGAGCTCGCGGTCGAAGAGCTCCTCCTCCTGCGCCTCGCCAACGAGAACCCCGCCTTCGCGCCCTTCCGCTTCCTCTTCGACGAGGCTGTCCTCGCGGTACCCGGCTCCGCCCTAGCCGAGTCCTACGCCGAGGCGATCGGCGTTCTCGGCGCGAGCATGGCCTCCATGCCGAAATTCGGGCCCGACGACCAGGACCTCTGCACCATGCTCCGTAGTCCCGCCGTCGCGGCGCCGTACTCGCTGCCCGGCCAGCTCGACTACATCCGGAGCCGCTGGGGACTCGTGCTCGGCGAGCGCCTGCTCCGCCTCCTCGGCTCCCTCGACCTGATCCGCGAGGAGGAGCGGCCCCGCTTTCCCGGGCCGGGACCGACGAGGGCCTACGTCTACTCGGGGATGGAGCGGGAGTACGAGCGCTTCAGCCCGGACAAGGACTGGATGCCCAATGTCGTGATGATGGCCAAATCGAGCCTCGTCTGGCTCTACCAGCTCTCGAGGAGCTACGGCCGGGACATCCGCACGCTGGACGCCATACCGGACGAGGAGCTCGACGCCCTGGCCTCGCGCGGATTCAACGGCCTTTGGCTCATCGGCCTCTGGGAGCGCAGCCCGGCGAGCGCCGAGATAAAGCGGCGCTGCGGCAACCCCGAGGCGGCCGCGAGCGCGTATTCGCTCTTCGACTACGAGATCGCGGCCGAGCTCGGCGGCTGGCCCGCCCTCGAGCGCCTGCGCGAGAGGTGCGGTTGGCGAGGCATCAGGCTCGCGGCGGACATGGTGCCCAACCACGCCGGCATCGACTCGGCCTGGGTGCGCGAGAGGCCCGAGCTCTTCATGCAGTCCGAGCAGTGTCCCTTCCCCGGCTACAAGTTCGACGGCGGCGACCTCTCGGGGGACGGCCGCGTAGGCATCTGGCTCGAGGACCACTACTACGACCGTACCGACGCCGCGGTCGTCTTCAAGCGCCTCGACCGTACCACCGGCCGCGTGGCCTACGTCTACCACGGCAACGACGGGACGGGACTTCCCTGGAGCGATACCGCCCAGATCGATTTCCTGAGGGAAGACGCCCGAGAGGCGGTCAAGGAGCGGATCCTCCACGTGGCGCGCAACTTCCCCATCATCCGATTCGACGCCGCGATGATAATGGCGCGCAAGCACTTCCGCCGGCTCTGGTATCCGGAGCCCGGCTCGGGAGGGGACGTGCCCTCGCGCTCAGACAAGGCGCTCGCGCCCCAGGACTTCGACCGCGCGATGCCCGAGGAATTCTGGCGCGAGGTCGTGGACCTCTGCGCGCGCGAGGCTCCCGACACCCTCCTTCTCGCCGAGGCCTTCTGGATGATGGAGGGCTACTTCGTCCGCACCCTCGGCATGCATCGGGTGTACAACTCCGCCTTCATGAACATGCTCAAGCGCGAGGAGAACGCGAAGTACCGCGAGACGATCCGCAACACCCAGGAATTCGACAAGGACATCCTCAAGCGCTTCGTCAACTTCATGAACAATCCCGACGAGGAGACCGCGGTCGCCCAGTTCGGCAGGGGAGACAAATATTTCGGCGTATGCACGATGATGTCGACCATGCCCGGACTGCCCATGTTCGGCCATGGCCAGCTCGAGGGCTTCGAGGAGAAGTACGGGATGGAATACCGCCGCGCCTACCGCGACGAGTCGCCCGACGGCGCCCTCATCGAGCGTCATGAGCGCGAGATATTCCCCCTGCTCAAGAGGCGTAGGCTCTTCTCCGGGGTCGAGCGCTTCTTCCTCTACGACCTGGTGGCCGACGACGGCTCGGTCAACGAGAACGTATTCGCCTACACGAACGGCGACGGCTCGGAGACGGCCCTCGTGGCCTACAACAACTCCCTGGCCAGGGCCGAGGGCAGGCTTCGCCGCTCCTGCTCCTTCGCCGAGAAGTCGCCGGACGGGCAGAAGCGCATGACGCGTACGGACCTAGCCGCCGCGCTCGGGCTTCGCGTCTCCGGCGATAGGGCGCGCTTCCTCGTCATGCGGGAGCAGCGCTCCGAGCTTTGGTTCATTCGCCGATCGCGCGAGGTCGCCGAGGGCGGTCTCAAGCTCATACTCAACGGCTACCAGTGCCAGGTCTTCCTCGATTTCTTCGAGGTCGAGGACGACGAGCGCGGCCTGTACTCGGCCGTCTTCGATTCCCTGGGCGGAGCGGGAGTCCCGGACTTCTCCGACGCCGTACAGGACATCGCCCTCAAGGAGCTCTACGGCGCCCTCGCGGCCGTGATGACTCCGGAGCTCATAGCCTGGGCAAGGGATCTCGCCCCGGCTCGGGCAAGGCGAGAAGGCAGCGTCGCCGCGCCGGCCCCCAAGGCCCCCTCGGCCACGGCCGTGATCAAGGCGGCGCGCCTTCCCGCCCTGGCCTTCTACTCCGCGACGCGCGCATTGCTACGCGAGCAGGCTTCCGAGGAGGGACTGCCCGGCGACGATTCATTCGCCGCGTCGCGAGCGACGCGCGCATTGCTACGCGAGCAGGCTTCCGAGGAGGGACTGCCCGGCGACG
>CAYNFM010000030.1:28651-35845 GCA_964396415.1 uncultured Treponemataceae bacterium
CGACGCGCGCATTGCTACGCGAGCAGGCTTCCGAGGAGGGACTGCCCGGCGACGACTCATATGCCGCGTCGCGGGCATCCTTGGCCAAAAAAGACGCGGCCGCCGCGAAAAAGGCGACCGTCCGCTTCGTCGCGTCGCTCTCCGCCCTAGCGGCGCTGTCGCGAAGGGCGAAGCTCGCCCTCTCGGCCGCCGGGAGGCAGCCGAGATCGGACTCGGAGGAAGGAGCCTCCCTCCTGCTGGCGCAGGCGCTGGGCGAGGCGGGCAAGTCGGAGCTCGCCCTCTGCTTCGCCCTCCTCGACGGCCTCAAGGCCTTGTGTTCGGCCGACGTCGCCGACCTTGCCGACCCGGCCCTCGGCGCGCGTCGCATCGTCGAGCGCTATTGCTTCGACCGTAAGCTCCGGGAGGCGCTGCGAGGCTCGGGCATGCACGGCGACGAGGCCTATCGGGGGGTGGGCTTCGTCAAGGCTCTCCTGCCTCGGATCGGAAAGGCCGCCGATCCCGCCCGAGTCATCGAGGAGTTCGCCGACAACGAGGAGCTGCGAAGCCTCCTGGGCTTCAACCTCTTCAATGGCGTCACATGGTTCAACAAAGAGAGATTCGAGGAGGCCGCGCGGATGTGCGGGCTCTTCGGCGCGATCGTCGACGCGGGGAGCGGCCCCAAGGTCGGCCTCGACTCGGCGCGATGCGCGCTGACGATGATAGAGGCGGGCGCGGAGGCCGGCTACTGCTTCGACGGTCTCGAGGCGGCCCTCATGAAGATCTCGCTGGAGGCCGGGGAGGCCGCGAAGCCCGCCCGGGAGCCGAAAAGCCCGCGGAAGGGAAAGCGCCCCGCCGGGACTTCCGAGAAGACATCGTCGCCCGGGAAGACGCCATCTCGGGCGAGGAGCCCGAAAAAATGAGCGGCGGCGTCTTCGAGCCCTTCGATTGGAGGGGACTGAAAGAGAACGTCGGAGAATTGATCGCCGACGAATGGATGCTGATCACGCCCGGGGTACCGGGGCGCTGGAACACGATGACCGCCTCATGGGGAGGCTTCGGTCATATTTGGAACATGGATGTCGCCTTCGTCTTCGTCCGTCCCTCGCGCCACAGCTTCGGCTTCATGGAAAGGGAGGAGGGCTTCACGCTTTCCTTTCTCGGCCCGGGCGGCCGAAAGGCCCTCGAGATCTGCGGCTCGCGATCGGGCCGCGACACGGACAAGGCGAAAGAGGCCGGGATACGCCCGCGGGCCTTCAGGGTCCGCGAGGGAGCCGAGGCCGGAGAGGGACGCGCGCGCGTGGCCTTCGAGGAGGCGAGGCTCGTGATCTCCTGCAGGAAGGTCCACTCCCAGGATCTCGACCCGAAGGGCTTCGCCGACGACTCCATATCGGGCTCCTATCCCTCCAAGGACTACCATCGACTCTACGTGGGCGCGATCGAGGGAGCCTGGAGACGGATCGGCTAGATGCCGCTCGGAATAGAGGAAGTCCTCCGCCCCGCGCTCCGAAGCCGCTCGACTCGCTTCGTCTTTCCCAGCGAGGTCTGCGCCGAAGCCTGGCTAGCGGCCTCCCTGCGCGAGGGTCCCGGCGCGCTCGAGTCCGACCGCTTCCTCGGATGGGACAGGCTCAAAGAGCTCGCCGCGACGGCCGACGGGCGCGTTCCCGCCGACGATTGCCTCCGCAGGATATTCGCCGCGAGCCTCCTCGCCACGAACGCCGACGGACCCTTCCTGTCCACGGTGCTGAACCCCGCCTACGCCGGGACCTGGCGGCCTTTCGCGGACTACGTGGCCTCGCGGCTTCCTGCGCTGGGCCGCCTGCCGGAGGCCCTCGGGTCCCTGTCCGAGGTCCCGGCGGCCGCCGACTGGCTCGCCATCCGCGGGCGCTACGAATCCTTCCTGCGCGGGATCGGCCGCTTCGAGCCATCCTACGAGCCGCGCTCGCTGCGTTCCCTCGAGGGGACGACCTTCATCTTCTTCCCGGAGCTGATCGAGGACTTCGAGGAGTATCGCTCTTCGCTGACGCCCGGTCCCTCGCTTCGGCTGATATCCCTTCCGGGCCATCCGACCGGGGCGAGGCTCCGGCGCCCCGAGACCGCGCTCGCGGAGCTGCGCATGGTCCTCTCGGAGATCGGCGAGCTCCTCGATTCGGGCGCCGACGCCGAGAGCGTGGCGATCACGGTGCCGGGCCTCGATCGCTATCGCCCCTACCTGGAACGCGAGGCCGCCCTGCTCTCCGTCCCGTTGGCGGTACGCTCGGGCTCACGCCTCGTTTCGACTCCGGGCGGGCGGCTCTTCGCGGCCCTGCGCGATGCTTCCTCCTCCGGTTTCGCCTTCGACTCCCTGCGCGATCTCCTTCTTTCGCCCGCCTGGCCATGGAAGGATCCCGGCTTGGGGCAAGGCATCATGGCGGAGGGCCAGCGGCTTCACGCGGTCGCCTCGTGGAGCGAAGGGGGGAGGCCTCGCGACGTATGGGAGCTGAGCCTGACGGGAGAGCTCCTGCGCGGGTACCGGAGACTCAAGTCCAGGATCGGCGCGATCGTCGCGGCCGCCGATTTCCGATCGATCCTCAAGGCCTACAACGCCTTCAGGTCGGAGTTCCTCTCGAGCGAGCGCGAGGCTTGGGACTCGGGCGCCGACCTCACCCTCGCGCGTTGCGTCGTGGAGCTCGAAGGACTCGTCCGGGCCCAGGCCGCGTCCGGACTCGAGGTAAAGGACGCCTTCGGAATCTTCATGCGCGGCCTCGAATCGAAGCCTTACGTGAGCTCCGGGGGAGGGACGGCCGGCGTGCCCGTCTACGAATGGCGCGTGGCGGCGGGCATCCGCCCGGAACGACATTTCGTCCTCCATGCCTCTCAGGACGCGCTCTCCGTACCGTATCGCGGCTTCGACTACCTGGGCGAGAGCCTTCGCGAGCGGCTCGGCGCCGTCGGCGACGCGGCTCCGGCTTTCATCGAGGCCTACGCCCTCTCGGGCGAGGAGGTCGTCTTCTCCTGCCCCGAGGCCGGATTCGCCGGCGAGGAGGCGGCTCACGGCTTCCTCCTGTCCATATCGGGCGAGGAGATTCCGGAGAGGAAGGCCGACGCATCCTACTCGACCGAGGCGGCCTGGCTCTCGGGTCGGGGGCCGGAGCCCGCGCGGCTTCATCGCGTCCAGGCCCTCGGCCTTCGCGCCGCGGCCTCCGCTCCGGCCTTCGCGCCGAGCGAGGGAGCCTTTCTCCTCCCCGAGGCGGCCGCCGTCGCCGCGGCCCGCCTGTCGCGCCGCCGAGGGACGGGCGACGAGCTCCTCGCCGGCATCGACTCGACCTCCATCGATCATTACCTCGCCTGTCCCTATTCCTATCTCTACCTGAGGCTCCTCGACGCCGGCCCGCGGCCTTCCGGAGTGTCTTTCGTCGACGCCCTCTTCATCGGCGAGGTCTACCACGCGGCCCTCGCCCTGCTCTTCGAGCGCATCCGCGATGCCGATCTAAGCTTCAAGCCCGAGCGCGCGGCCGAGTATCGGAGCCTCGTAGGACCCTGCGTCTCCGAGTCCTTCGCCTCGCTCTCGAGGCAGCGCGGCGCCTTCGTGGGGGTCGTGCTCGAGGCATACCGCGGCAGGCTGGAGCGGTACCTTGAAAACCTGATCGCGGCCGAGGCCTCCCGCTTCCCCGACCTCGAGATAGGCCCGATCGAAGAGGAGCTCGAGCTCGAATACCCGGAAGCGGCCGGCGGCGTCGTTCTCCGCGGCCGCATCGATCGCATATCGCGTTCCGACAGAGGCGCCGTCGTGATCGACTACAAGAAAGGGGGCCTGCCCTCGAGATCGCAGGTCGCCCCCGACGAGGAAGGAGCGATCGCCGAGGCCCAGATTCCCGCCTACCTCCGCCTCCTCGACGCGAAGGGCGAGGCTATCGACTCGGCATGGTACGTCTCGATCGAAGGCGACGCGAGGAGGGAAGCCGGCTCGGCCGCCTGCGCCTTCGGCGATTCCGCGGACGAAGGGAAGGAGGCCTACGTCGAGCGCTCGCGGCTCGAAGGCTTCCTCCGAGCCTTCGACGCCGCACTCGAGGCGACCGTCGACGGCATCTTCGCCGGCGCCTACCCGCTGGCCCCGAAAGAGACGCAGAAGACGGTCTGCATCGAATGCGGGATCAGGGGCATCTGCCGCGAGCGCTACGCGCTCCGCTTCGGCTCCTCCCCCGGCGCCCGACGGGAGGGAGCTTGAGCCTTGCGCGCGGGTACAAGCTCGTCGCCGACCTCGAGGGGCGGCAGCTCGAGGCCGCCACCGCCCGCGGCAACGTCGTCGTGGCGGCCGGCGCCGGCTCGGGCAAGACCACCGTCCTGGCGGCGCGCTACGTGCACCTGCTCGCGACCGGCGCGATGGCTTCGGGAGAGCGAGTCGGCCCGCGCAACATCCTGGTGCTCACCTTCACGCGGAAGGCCGCCGCGGAAATGTACTCGCGCATCTACGGGGCCCTGGCCCTGGCCGCCGCCCGCGCGGGCGGGCTCGGGGAAGCGGCAGTCCGCGACGAAGGCCTCGCCGACCATCTGGCGGCCTGCCTCGCCGACTTCTCCCAGGCGCAGATTTCCACCTTCGACGCCTTCGCCGCCAGAGTCGCCCGTTCCGGCTCGTCGCGCTTCGGCGTCGCCCCGGACTTCGCCGTAGACGAGGAGAGGGCCGCGCGGATGTCCGGCGATCTCGCGCTGTCCTTCATCCTCGAGCGCAGAGAAGAGGCGGCGATGCGCGACCTGGTCGCGTCCGCGGGCCTCGAGGGGGCGCGCGACGACGTCCTCGCCGCGCTCGCCCTCGCGAGGATGCCCATATCGTCCCCGCCCGGCTTCGAGGAAATGCATTCGAGACAGGCGACGCGGCTCGAGGAGCTGGCCTCGCGGACGAGGGAGAGGCTGGTCGCGATGCGCGCGGCCGCCCTGGACTACTCGGGCTCGAGGACCACGCCGACCTCCCGGGCCTGGCTCGATGCCTTCGATGCCTTTCCCGAGGACGCGGGGCGGCGATCCGCGCCTTCCGAGGAGCGCTTCCTCGCGTACCTCGATCGCCTCATCGGCCTCCGGAAGCCCGCGTCCAACTCGCGCGACGAGGCTTCCCTCTTCCTGTCCGACTGCGTTCCCGCCGTCAAGGCGGCGGCCGCCGAGTATCGCGATCTGGCGGCCACCAGGGCCGCCCACCCGGGGAGGCTCTCCCTCTACCGTCTCCTCGACGACTACAGGGAAAGATGGGACGCCCTCAGGCGACGCGAGAAGACCCTGACGTTCCGCGACGTCGCCCGGCTCTCGCTGGACGCGCTCGAGGGCGATCCCGACCTGCGACGGCACTATGGAGACCTTTTCCGCTTCGTGATGATCGACGAGTTCCAGGACGACGACGAGCTGCAGAAGCGCGTCCTCTTTCTCATCGCGGGCCTCGAGGACGAGCCTCGGGAAGGGAGTCGGGCCGCGTCGTCGGACAGGCTCTTCTTCGTCGGCGACGAAAAGCAGTCCATCTACCTGTTCCGAGGCGCGGACGTGTCGGTCTTCCGGCGGCTGGCCGAGGAGCTTTCGTCGAGAGGCGCCGCGGAGAAGGGCGCCGTCGCCCCGACGGCGGGCGAGCTGCCCCTTCCGCTCAACTTCCGCAGCGAGCCGGGCGTCATCGACATGATCAACGCGATCTTCCCGACCGTGATGGCCGCACGGGACGCCGAAAGCGGCCACGAGGATTTCGAGGCCCGCTTCGAGCCCCTCGAGTCCAGGAAGCCGACGCCCGGCGTCCGGCCGCGCCTCGTCTACCTGGAACTGCCTCGCGCATCGGAGCTCGACGCGGGGAGGGAGGGCCCGCTCGGGAAGGCCGACGAGCTCCGCGCTCCCGCGGAGGCCGAGGCCTGGGAGGTGGCGCGCATCGTGCGCGACGCGGTCGAGGGGGGAAGCCTCCTCGTGGCCGACAGGAGGACGGGCGGCGCCAGGAAGGCTCGCTACGAGGACTTCGCCGTCCTCCTGCGCTCGACCGGCAACCAGGTGCACTTCGAGAAGTATTTCCGCTTCTTCGGCGTGCCCTACGGCTCGGAGAACGCCTGCGGGCTCTTTTCCGAAGCCGTCGCCTGCGACTTGTACTACGCGCTCAGGCTCTCCATCTACCCTGACGACCGCAACGCTCTCGCCGCCTATCTAAGGTCGCCCTTCGCCGGGCTTTCGGACGATGCCCTCGTTCGCATCCTGGCGCGAGAGGCGGATCGATCGGGGATATCCCCCGGCGCGAGCCCGCCGCCGGAGACGGTAGACCTCCTTCGCGAGGGCGACCGTCTGGCATGGGCGCGCGGGGCCGCGACGATGCGGACCCTGTCCGCGATGGCGGACAGGGCGCCCATCTGCGCCTGCCTGGCCTTCCTCTGGTTCGAGACCGGCTATCGCGACGCCCTCCTCCTAGACCCGATAGCCTCCGCCTTCGAAGAGCATTTCGAGCTCGTCCATTCCCTGGGAGTCGGCGCGGATTCGCGCGGCGCGAGCCTTTCCGCCTTCGTGGCCGAGCTCGAGCCTCTCGTAGGCAGGCCCGACAAGCTCGAGATCGAGCTCCCGCGCGAGAGCTCCCGCGGCGTAAGGATCATGACCGTCCACAAGAGCAAGGGCCTCGAGTTCCCCGTCGTCATAGTCCCGCAGGCGAACAACGTCGGCCGGGATCGGGGAGCACGGGACCCGTGGTATTGGGAGGACGGGCTGGGCCCTACCTTTCCGCCCCCGCCCTCGGTCGATTCTCGATCGCGCAACGCGTTCTATGAGATCGCGAAGGAGCGCCGGGCGGCCATGGAAGGGGCCGAGCTCAAGCGACTCCTGTACGTCGCCCTTACGCGGGCGGAATCGCACATCCTGATCACGGCCACCGAGCCCCGCGGCGAGGACTCGAGGGACCGGAGCTTCCGATCCCTGCTCGCCTCCCCGCTCGGCCTCTTCGAGCGGCCCTCGCCCCTCGCCAAGCCCGAGGAGGGCGAGGGGCGCGCTTCGGCTCCGATCGTGGATCTGCCGCCCTTCGGCGCCCTTACGATCCTTCCCTCGGGCGCCCTCGTCGGCCGCATTCCCGCGCGCGGCGATCGCGAGTACTTCGCCCTCGTGGCCGGCGCGCGGCGCGGCGGCCCGACCGCCTCCGGCTTCGCCGCGGGGGATTTCCCTACGATCCCCGTCGTCGCCAGGTCCGCGCGTAGGCTCTCGTCCTCGGTGAGCGATATCGCGGAGCGATATGCGGAGCGATAT
>CAYNFM010000031.1:0-13685 GCA_964396415.1 uncultured Treponemataceae bacterium
GGGCCCCAGCTCAGGCCGGCGGTATTCGAGACCCAGCCGACCCCTGTCGCGTCGTACACGGCGTTGTCGGTGAGGGCCGGCCCGGGGGCGGTCCCTACCGTAAGGGCTGCCGTGATGGGATCGAAGGAGAAATCCGCGCCTACGGCGCTCCTATACATCCGCGACTGAACGTTGAAGGTCGAGAAGCCCGCGCTCAGGCCCAGCTGGGCCGAATAGGATTCGAGGGTGGGAGGGAGGCTGGCCACCAGTGCCAGGCTTTGCGTGAGTCCGCCCGGACGGGCCGCCAGGTCGAGCGTAAGGTTATGGGTCGTGATGGAGGAAGGGTCCCAGGAGAGCCAGTTTTCCGTGAAGTCGGGCGTGGCCAGGGTCGTGTCGTACTTCATCCCGTAAATGGTGGAGTCCATTTCCCAGTTGAGCGAGGTGGGCGACCAGAGCCACGAATCGGCGAAGGGCTTGAATCCCATCTTGGCTATCCCGCCGACGCTTCGACTCGTGTAGAGATTGTCCGCCAGGTCGTAGGAGGCGGCCGTGGTCGGATCGGCGGTATCGACGGGCCGCTTCTGCGCCTGATCCGCGTAGGTCAGGCTGAAGGAAGAAGCGAGGTAGTCTCCGTAGGCGGCGGTCGTATCTATCGAAGAGGCGATGTTATAGGACAGAAGCCCGTAGAGAAGGTCGTTGAAAGCGATCTGAGAGGGGCTTTGCCAATAGCCGGAAGTGTTATCGCTATTGATCCAATCGCTCCTGAAGTGATCCTCGTAATACATCGATGGCGTAAGGGTCCAGGTCGCCGTACCGGCCCAGGATGAAGGTTTGGTTTCGGTCGTGCTCGGTGCGCTTCCGAGAAGCCTGAACGTAGTCGCCGAAGCGTTCGCGGGGGTCGCGGCTTCCTCGGGCGTCGCCGGACTATTCGTGGCCGCGGCCGCTGGCGCCGCGCTTCCCTCTTGTGCCGTCGTGGCGCTCGCATCCCCGGTCGATGCCGGGTTCGAGGTCTGCGTCTGGTCGTCCGGCGCCTCGACCCAAGGATCGCGCAATTCGATCGCGGCCGCGCTCGCGGTGGACTTGTCGGAGGTGGCCGGCGTCGCGGCCGCCGAGCCTCCGACGAAGCTTCCGTGGAAGGTGGCCGTGGTGTCGATGGGGCGGAATACCGAAGGATAGAAGAATTGTTGTCGAGGATCGGCCGTATACAAGGGCTGACTATACGTTAAGGTATTATATCCATCAACGGTCTGATCAGGCTTCGTGAGGAGGGTCATCCAGGTGCCGAAGTGGGCGATATTGACCGACTGCAGCCAGGGATCGAGCGATTTCGGAGTGAGCGTGAGCGAAGCGTCCAGCTTGGGATAGAGCTGGGATAGGATGGGAGGGGCTAAGGTCGGATCGTCCGTCGTCGAGCTCAGCAGTTTGAACCAGTTCATGTCCTCGGAGCGGTAGCGGAAATCATAATCGATATAGGGATCGGAGTAGATGGGCAGGGCGAGCGTGGCCGTGAAGCCCCCCAGCTGCATGGCAGTCGAGAAGTCGAAGGCGTAGCGAAAAGGCAGGTCGAGATTGAGGAAGTCGGAGCTGTTCCAGACGCTCGAATAGTTGCTCGCCGCGTCGTAGGGGGAGTAAGCCCCGCTCGACTCGAGAAAAAGAGAGCGGCTGAGACCGATGCCGGTAAAGAGGTCCGTCTTGCCGAGGAAGGACAGCTTGGGGAAGGAACCCTGAAGGCCGGCGAAGCCGCCGAGGTTAGAGTAGAGGTCGAAGATCGTCTTCAGGCTGCCCACGTCCTTGGGCGGAGGCCCCGGTACGTTCCTCAGGAAGAGGCCCTTGAGCTGGGTGGCTTGGGCGGGACCGGTAGTGGTCATGCTGAGCACCGAGGTCGTATCGGTCGAGGGAGGCTTTTGGCCGATGAGGTAAACGGTCGTTTGAACGTAGGTGCCTTCGCGATTACGGTAGCCGATCACGGGGTGGAAGACGATTTCGTCGCCGGGGTAATAGAAGAAGGGCAGCCAGAGGACGGGTACGTTGCCGAGCGAGAAGACGGCGTTTGAGAAGGCCAATTCCTTGTCCCCGAGTATCCAGACGTGCTTCGCCCTGATGGCGTAATGGGGATCGTCGGCATCGGAGGAGCTTATGACGCCGTTCTCGAGGACCATCATATCGGTGGACCGGCTGAGGATGGTATCGGCCGAGATCATGAGGCCGCGCTCGCCCGAGGATGCTATCCCCCCCGCCTTGCGCATCTTGCCGTCGATGAAGACGCCCGACCAATCGTCGAGATTCGCGCTCAGGGCCTCGCCGGCGAAGATATCGGTCGTCGATCCCGATTTGCGCTCGTAGCGAACCTTCCCCCGCGCGGTCAGGGTCGAGCGCTCCCGGTCGAAGACGATGCTGTCCGCCCGGATGCGATGCGTATCGCCGTTGGTCTCGACGAGGGTGAGTATGACGCCCCCGGAAGCCCGGACGATGCCGCCCTCCCCCTCCTCGACTTTGGCGAAACTCGCCTGTCCGGCCTTCTCGATAGTGACTATCCTGCCCTTTCCCGGCGCGGGCGGCGCCTCGAGGCCATAGTACTTGTAGAGGCCCGCCCGAAGCTCGTCGACGCCGCCCGTATCGGGAAGGCCCAGCTCGCGGGCCCTCGCGACGAGCTCGTAATAGCCGGCGGTGGATATCTCGACCTGCAGGGCATCCCGCTGGAGGCTCGGCATATTCGCGCCGGCGGTCGCGGGGGCGGCCGTGCTTGAAGGAGCGGCAGTGCTCGAAGGAGCAGCCGTGCTTGAAGGGGCGGCCGATGTCGAAGATCCGTCAGTCGCCGAGGGTGCCGCTCCGGGACTGTTCTCGGATATCAAGGGCCCTGCCCGGACGAGGAGCAAGGCGAAGGCGTACAGGCATGTGGCTATCGCCCGGCGAAGCGGCATTAGCGAGAATACTATACGGCCTTCGCCGCCGAAGTAAAGTCTGGCCCGCGATCGAGCGGGGCTCCGTCGGGGCTATGACCTGCGCGGCCCGGCTATTCGAGGACGCCCTTCAGGTATTTCCCCGTGTAGGACGCCTTGGCCTTGACCAGCCTTTCGGGAGTCCCCGACGCGACGATCTCGCCGCCGCGATTGCCTCCTTCGGGACCGAGGTCGATGATCCAGTCGGCCTGCTTTATCACGTCGAGATTGTGCTCGATCATCACGACGCTGTTGCCGGAATCGACGAGGCGCTGGATTACCTCCATGAGCTGCTTGACGTCGGCGAAATGGAGGCCCGTGGTCGGCTCGTCCATGAAATACAAGGTCTTCCCGGTGCTCCGCTTGGAGAGCTCGAAGGCGAGCTTCACGCGCTGGGCCTCGCCTCCCGACAAGGTGAGGGCCGACTGCCCGAGCTTGATGTAGCCCAGGCCGACCGAGAGCAGGGTGTTCATCTTGTGCGATATCTGAGGGATATGCTCGAAGAACTCGCTCGCCTCCTCGATGGTCATGTCGAGGACCTCGGAGATGTTCCTGCCCTTGTAGCGGACGTCGAGGGTATCGGAGTTGAAGCGATGCCCGTGGCAGACGTCGCAGGTGATATAGACGTCGGGCAGGAAGTTCATCTCGATCTTGATCGTGCCGTCGCCCTGGCAGTTCTCGCACCTCCCCCCCTTCACGTTGAAGGAGAAGCGTCCCGGCTTCCAACCCCGGGCCTTGGATTCGGGCAGCGAGGCGAAGAGATCGCGGATGCCGGTAAAGACGCCGACGTAGGTGGCGGGGTTGGATCGGGGCGTGCGCCCGATGGGGCTCTGGTCGATGTTGATTATCTTGTCGATGTTCTCGAGGCCCTCGATCGCCTCGTACTCGCCCTCCTGCCAGGCGGTGCCCATCACCTCGTTGGAGATGATGGGATAGAGGAGGTCGGTGAGCAGGGTCGACTTGCCCGAGCCGGATACGCCGGTGATGCAGGTGAAGACGCCGAGCGGAAGCTCGACGTCGATGCCCTTGAGGTTGTGCTCGCGGCAGCCGCGGATGAGGATGCTCAGCCCGTTCCCCTTCCTTCGCTCCGGCGGCACGGGTATCGTCAGCGCTCCGGCGAGGTACTGCCCCGTGACGCTCTTGCGGTTCTTCATCACGTCGCCGGGAGCGCCTTGGGCCACCACGTACCCGCCATGGGCCCCGGCGCCCGGGCCGAGGTCCACGATCCAATCGGCGGTACGCAGAGTCTGCTCGTCGTGCTCGACGACGATCAGCGTATTGCCGATGTCTCGGAGGTAGGTGAGCGTGTCGATGAGGCGCTGGTTGTCCCGCTGATGAAGGCCGATCGAGGGCTCGTCGAGGATGTAGAGGACCCCGACGAGCGAGGCGCCTATCTGCGTCGCCAGGCGGATGCGCTGGGCCTCGCCGCCGGAGAGCGTCGCGGCCTTGCGCTCGAGCGTGAGGTACTCTAGGCCGACGTTGCGCATGAAGCTGAGCCGAGCGCCGATCTCCTTCAGGATCTGCTTCGCGATCTGCCGCTCGGTGTCGCTGAGGCTCAGCTGCGCGATGAAGGCCAGGGTCTCCTCGACCGATTTCCCGGAGAGGGCGTCGATGCCGATGCCGCCCACCGTCACCGCGAGGGCCTCGGGCCTGAGGCGCCGGCCGCCGCAGGCCTCGCAGGGCTTCTCGCTCATGAAGCGCTCGAGCCACTGCTTGATCCCCTCGCTCTGCGTCTCGAGGTAGCGGCGCTTGAGGTCGGCCAGGATGCCGGGAAAGCGCGACTCGTATTCGAAGCGGCCCGTGCCTTCGCGGTTCTCGTACTTGATCTTCACCGCCTCCTCCGTCCCGTGGAGGATGGCGTCGAGGACCTTCTTGGGCAGGTCCTCGAAGGCGGTGCCGAGGCTGAACTTGAAGTGCTTGGCGAGGGCCTCGAAGCGGCTGCGGTTCCAGGCCGCGTCGGGGTTGTAGGGAATGCAGCCGCCCTCGTCGAAGGAGAGGGAAGGGTCGGGGATCACCAGGTCGGGATCGAACTCGAGCTTCTGGCCGAGGCCCGAGCAGACCGGACAGGCTCCCTGGGGCGCGTTGAAGGAGAAGAGGCGGGGCTCCATCTCTGGCAGGGAGATGCCGCACTCGGGACAGGCCCCCTTCTGCGAGAAGAACTCCTCGACGGAGGCGCCGCCGCCGGCCTGCGCCGCGGGAGTGTCGCGCAACGCGATCACCGTACCCTCGGCGATCTCGAGGGCGGTCTCCACGGATTCGGCCAGGCGCTTGCGCGACTCGTCGGCCAGCTTGAGGCGGTCCACGACGATCTCGATGCTGTGCTTCTTCTGCTTCTCGAGCTTGTACTCGGCGACGGACTCGGCCGCCAGCTCCCGCATCTCCCCGTCGATCCTGGCGCGGACGAAGCCCTGCTTGGCCGCGTCCTCCAGCACCTTCCTGTGCTCGCCCTTCTGGGCGCGCACGATGGGAGCGAGTATCTGCAACTTGGTGCCCTGGGGCCACGAGAGTATGGTGTCGAGGATCTGATCGACGCTCTGCTCGCGGATCACTCGGCCGCAGCCGGGGCAGTGAGGAATGCCGATCCTCGCGTAGAGGAGGCGATAGTAATCGTATATTTCCGTAACCGTCCCCACCGTCGACCTGGGATTCCGGTGCGTGGTCTTCTGCTCGATGGAGATGGCGGGGGAGAGCCCCTCGATGTAGTCTACGTCGGGCTTGTCCATCCGCCCCAGGAACTGGCGCGCATAGGCCGAAAGGGATTCCACGTAGCGCCGCTGCCCTTCGGCGAATATCGTGTCGAAGGCGAGGGAGCTCTTGCCCGAGCCCGAAAGCCCGGATATGACGATGAGCTTGTCCCTGGGAAGCTCGAGGTCGATGTTTTTCAAATTGTGCTCGCGCGCGCCCTTGATTATCAGTTTATCCATAATTAGGTCGAAGATAGCCTCAGGCCGGCGGCCTCGGCAAGTGGGGAGGACTTAATTCTTGTGTAGTGAGCCACTTTCAAAACTCGGTTAGTTTTGAAAGTGGCTTCGCATTTGCTCCGGTTTCTTCGAAACCGTGCGCAAATGCCGCACTTCAAGGTAGCAATTTCAAAATGCTTCAGCATTTTGAAATTGCCTCTAGTGTGGCGGGCAAAATCCGCCTATTGCCGCCGCCTCTCGCCGGAGAATTCGAAGATTCCCTTTGCAGGCCTTGACTCACTATCAATATGATATCATAATAGAATCATACGATCGGTGGCAGGAGGATATATCATGAAGGATCTTGTCGAACGGAGATTGCCCAAAATCAACGGCTTTATCGCCCTCGTGATCGAGCTCGCGCTTTTCGGCGAGGCGATACGTCTCTACGGAACCTTGGGTCCCGGTTTCGATCGCTCCAATCCGGGCGCGGCTTTCTGGTGGGCGACGGCGCTCATCGTCGTCGCCTGCATCGCGATCGGCGGCTTCTTCATCGTCCAGCCCAACGAGGCTAAGGTCGCTACCTTCTTCGGAAGCTACGCGGGCTCGGCCCGAGCGAGCGGCTTCTCCTGGGCCAATCCCTTCGTGAAGCGGAGGGCGGTATCGCTCAGGGCGAAGAATTTCGGCTCCCAGATCCTCAAAGTCAACGATGCCCATGGAAACCCGATAGAAATAGGGGCCATCGTCGTCTGGAGAGTCACCGACTCGGCCAAGGCCCTCTTCAACGTCGAGGACTATCAGAGCTTCGTGACCGTGCAGAGCGAGACCGCCCTTCGCGTCCTGGCCGGAAGGTTCCCCTACGACTCCGGGGCCGATGGAGAGGCCAAGATATCCTTGAGGGCGAACCAGGACGAGATAGCCCATGAGCTGAAGAGCGAGCTCCATTCGCGCCTGGACGTGGCCGGAGTGACGATCGACGACGCTCGGCTCTCGCATCTGGCCTACGCCCCGGAAATAGCCCAAGCCATGCTCAGGCGGCAGCAGGCCTCGGCGATCATAGCGGCTCGGCGCCTCATCGTCGACGGGGCAGTCGGCATGGTCAAGCTCGCCCTCGACGACCTGGAGGCCCAGGGCGTGGTCAAGCTCGACAACGAGCGTAGGGCCGCGATGGTCAACAACCTCCTCGTCGCCCTCGTTTCCGAGACCGAGGCCCAGCCGGTCATCAATACGGGCACGCTCTATACCTGAACCTTTTTATGGAAGAAAAGAAGCGTTTCCTCCTCAGGCTCGATCCCGCCGACTACGAGGCCCTCGAGAAGTGGTCGGCGGACGAGCTGCGGAGCGTCAACTCGCAAATCGAATTCCTCTTGAAGGACGCGCTGAGGCGGGCGGGGAGAGTCAAGAAGAAAGGGGGCGAGGACCAGAGCTGAATCTGCGGCCCCTCGGATAGAGTCGGCTTCGTCTCAACCCCCGTTCAGGGAAGAGGCGAGCCGGAAGCCGCGGCTGTTATCGGTCAGCCAGGGGAAATGCTTAAGTCGGAAGGAAGATTTTAGTCCCAGGTTGCTGTTGACGTTCCACGCGCCCCCTCGCAAAACGCGAGTCTCGCCTGAATCGGCTCCCCTCGGATCCTTTTGCGAGCTTTTCGCGTAAGGCCCATACCAATCCTGGCACCACTGCCAGACATTGCCCGCCATATCGTAGAGGCCTAGCGCGTTGGGCTTTTTCAGACCCACGGGATGGGGCCCGGCATCGCCATGACCATAGTACCAAGCGACGTCGGCCGGGTTCGGGCTTCCCGCGAAGACGGCATCGGCGGCCGATCTATCCGCGGCCGGGCCTCCCTTGGCGGCGTACTCCCACTCGGCCTCCGTGGGCAAGCGATAGCCCGAGGCGGAGAAGTCGCACGAAATGTCGTTGTTCGCCTTCGTATTCCAGCCCGAGGGCCATTTCCCGCAATCGGATTCTCCCAGGTACCGATAGGCCGGGGCTTTCCCCTCGTCTTGACTCTTCCAATTGCAGTAAGCCACCGCATCGTACCAGCTTATGCAGGCTACCGGATGCCGATCGCCTTGCGCATAGCCCGGGTCGGACCAAATGCCCGAATCGCCATGCAATTCGGCGCTAGTCCTGTACCCCGTCGCGTTCGCGAAAGAACGGAACTCCCCTACCGTAACGTCCGTTTGGCCTATCGCGAAGGCGCTCAACGCGACTCGGTGCTGGGTTTCGTCCCCCGAAATACCATAGGATTCGTTTTCGGGGCTTCCCATTTTGAAGCTGCCTGCAGGGACAGTGACCATGCGGCCGATCGCTTGGGGCGAGGCCGTCGGCAGATCGCCGCTCGCGGCGGTCGAGAAATCGACGTATCGCCAGGGCGTAGATTGTGTTCCAGGCTCCCATGAACCGTAATCGTTTTCGTTCGCCAATTCTACCCTGATCGCAACTGGTCCAAGACAATACTTCAATATCGTTTCCAGCGGAACGCTCGCGGCTAGACTATTTTTCGTGTTCTGCATGACGAAGCCGTTTTCGTTTTTTATATCTTTCCACTGCTGCGTTGCGGAATTCCAAATGCCTAGGGCTGTCTGAGTCCTATGCTGCGCGGGATAATAGGAAGCCTCCAAATTGAGCTGCTGCGAATCCACGAATTGTATCTCTAGTTGGGCTTTGAGCCGTTTTGCTATTCCGCTCGGGGATTTCAAGAGCGGGTTCGTCTCCTTAAAATCGAACCTCCAATAAAGATTTTTCGAATCGCGGCACAAATAGATGCGAATGACACCGAGGTCCGCTTGTCCCATGAACATACCATTTTCATTCGTCCCGTCGTAAACAGGCTCGATTTCCGCCCATGAGTCCGGCTTTCCGTCTAGTTTAATCGCCTTTCGTTCCAATACAATGGGCATTTCCGGTACTTGTCCCCAAGAGACTACCGCCGGCCGATCCGGCGATGCAATGACAAAGAAGGTTTTGGATGGTTGCCCTTCCCGCACGAAACGGACATTCAGCTTTTTTGAGGGAACGTCGATCGTATCGATTGGTGTGAGACCTTTCTCCTCGTCGTCGACGAAAACCTCGTAGCCTGGAGGAGCGAGCTTGATGTGGAGCTGGGCGCGAGCGACGGCAAGCTTAAGGGCTATCTTCATTTCGACGCCGGCGCTTATCGAAACCCACTGCTTGGGCTGGGCGGCGTACCAGCTCCCTCCCTCGACGCTCTCGAGCGGCTCGATGCTGTGAGTTCCCGAAGCTAGCTCGATCCTCGCGGGCGTCTTCACGTTATCCCTGTCGTCGATCAGCACGCTCACTCCCGGCGGGTCGCTCGTCAAGCTAAGCGTGCCCGAGCCCATCGCGGGCAGGGAGGCTACCTTCCCGAAGGACGCGAAGCCGTCCCGAACGAAGAGAAGCCCCCTTTCGGAGGATTCCGTCAGGTCGATCGCTTTCGCCGCCCCCTGGGGCATTACGCTCAGCGCTCGCGTGGCCGGCCGCATCGCGATCGGCGCGTCCGCGAATTCCCCGCCGTCTACGCTCAGCTTCGTCGCGAAGTCGGTGGCCAGGAGCGCGCAGGCCCTGCCTGCCTCGACCTCTTCCCTCAGGGCATAGAACCGCGCCCCCGCCGATATCCAGGGGCCGAAGACCGCATTCAGGCTCTCGGTATCCTTGGCGGCCGCATTCGGCGCCTCCGCCTTCTCCAGCAGGTCCTTCAGGGTCGACACCGCGTACGCGTAATCCGTCAGGCGCTCGCCGCCTAAATACCGCGTCGAGACCATCAGCGCATTCTCGAAGCATGCAAGGCTCTTCGCGAGGTCGCCGTCGCCCAAGGCCTTCCCGGCCGCGAGCCCGAAAAGAGTCTCGACGAGAAGGGCGTTCTCCCCGAAGGCCGCTCGGATCTTCTCCGGATCGGGATACGACTTGTCGGCCGCGAAGATCGCTCCCCCCGCGTCAAGCGGCTCGAGCTTCGGCTCCCAGGCGGCGCCCTCTATCGCGAGCCGATTCTTCCGCAGCTCCCACTCGCCGCCGAGCTCTCTCGCCTCGTCCCTGTACTTCGAAAGCTCGGGACTATACGATATATCGCTCATGAGGGATGCGAATTCCGCTATTTTCGAGTCGAGGGCTCCCGCCGCCGTCGCATCGCTCCAGCCGGCCGCGATGGCCTTCCGCAGTCCCTCTATCTTCGCCTTCTCGTCATCCATCAAATAGGGGATGGCGAAGGAGAGCTCGGCCGTAGAGCCTTCCTTCACCGAGACGTCCGCCTTGGCGATGACCCGATCGCCCAACATGCGCTTCTGGACGATCTGGACCTGCCGTTCCCCGATCAGGACCTTCTCGAGACTCGTCAAGTCGCTCCCCGCCGGATATCCGTCTACCAGGACCGCATAGCTCCCCTTTTCCCCCGCGTTTTTCAGATCGATCGCCCCGAAGCCGATATGCGTCCCCGTCATGGACTCCAGGACGGATACGACCAGCTCGTCCGAAGCGTCGAATATATCCAGGACTCCCGCGGCCTTCCTCGATCTCGATATCGCCGTCCTGCCCTTCGCGCGGTCGAAAACCGAAAGCCTGCATTCGATCCCGCCCGAGCCCGATCTGGACATCGTCCCGTACAGGATGAAGTCGAGCTGTCCCTCCTCGGCCATCGCCCGCAAGGCTTCTTCCCCGCCGCCCGCCCCGTCCTCGGGCCGAACGAGATAGCGCCCGAGCTGATGCAAAGTCAGGATGAGCGTTTCGGTCGCCGCCCTGCAAGCCGCGTCGTACGACGCCACGCCCGTCTCGTTGGAGAATCGGACGACGGCTAGGTGAGGCTTCGTCGCCTCCTCGGCGAAACCGCCGCTCGTCCCGAAGAAGGGGAAAAGCGCGAGGGATATGCAGGCCAAACTATGCAGGGAAGGGAAACGCATGGGCACCTCTTATGAAACAATATTATTTATAAACTTGTCCGACCGCCCGGGCCAGCGCCTCTTCCAGCAGGGCCCGGGGAGGCTGGGCTATACCCGAGGCGCATTAGATCGTCGGCGAGCCTTCGAGCCTCGAGTATGTCGGCGAGGGCGCGCCGATCGGGGTCGAGATCGGGCGGAAGAATCCGCGAGGGGTTTTTGAGGCTGAAATCGAGATCCATGGAGGACTACCTCCCGTTCCGACGATATCGACTCGATAGACGGCCCTAGGGGCTTTTGCTCGGGACCTTCCCGCGCGCGCCGTCGCGAGACTCCTTCAGCCCTTCCCCGGGACTCAGGACGCGCTTGAATACGACGAGGGCGGCGTAGCTCGATACGATGAACAGCATGAAGGCCAGGGAAAAGAGAAGAGTCTTCAGGTCGGCCGCGGCTCCGACCACTTCGCTCAGCACCCGACGCGGATTGAGGAGGGCGTCCCAGGAATTGAGACGGGAAAAGCGGCCGAGATATATGCCGAAGCCCGCGAGGAGGCTGGCGGCCAGGATGAGACAGGCGGCCGCGGCCTTCCCCCAGACGCGCCGAAGCGAGTCGTGGATGAACCACATTGAGACGAGGCCCATGAAATGCCCGATGAAGGCGAAGGCCGCGGTCATGAGGAGATCGTACCAGAGCAGGGCATTGACCCGCAGGGCATCCTCCGGCACGGCGCGCAGGTAGGTCCGCTCCACGACGTGTATGAAATCGGTGAAAATGTAGGGCGCGTTCGGGTAGAAGAGGAGCCAGAGCGCGGCGACGGGGAGGGCGACGAGGGCCCGCGCCTTCTGCCGCCCGAGGCGGCGGAGGGCGACGGTCCCGGCGACCGCGACGATGTAGGGGACCGCCGCGAGCGCCAGGTTGAATACGAGGTAGAGATACCAGATGCGTCCCGAGACCGCGACCCTGAGGGCGTAAAGCAGGACGCATCCCAAGGCGGCCAGGCCGAGCACGGCCGTAAGCGCCCATAGCTGCGATCCGCTCCTGCCTTCGCTCATCGCTCCTCGCTAGGCCTCGATCGCGCGGGCGGCGATCTTGTCGAGGATCCGCGCCTTGAAGTCGGTCAGCTTGACCCCGTTCTCCTGGCTCCCGTCGAGCTTGCGGACGGAAACGGCGGACTCGTCGGCTTCCTTCTGGCCGACGACCAACATGTAGGGGACCTTCTGATTCTGGGCGTCGCGGATCTTGGCGTTCATCCGGGAATCCGAAAGGTCGGCTCGCGCCCGGATCCCCGCGCCGCGAAGCTCGGCGACGACCTTTTTCGCGTAGCCGTCGAAGGCCGCCGCGATGGGAATGACCGTGACCTGCTCGGGACAGAGCCAGACGGGGAAGGCGCCGGCGTAATGCTCGATGAAGACGCCGAAGAAGCGCTCGAGCGAGCCGAGGAGGGCGCGGTGCACCATATAAGGCTGCTTCTGCTGGCCGTCCTTGTCGATGTAGGTCATGCCGAAGCGCTCGGGCTCGTTCCAATCGAATTGAATCGTGGTCATCTGCCACTCGCGGCCGATCGCGTCCCTGATCTTCAGGTCGATCTTGGGTCCGTAGAAGGCGCCGCCGCCCTCGTCCACCACGTACTCGAGGCCTTCCTTTTCGATGCCTCTCCTGAGCGAGCCGATGGCCCCCTCCCAGCGCGCGTCGTCGCCGATCGCTCCTTCCTTCGGCTTGGTCGCCAGGTATGCCTTGATGTCCTTGAAGCCCAGGGTACGCCAGATATTCAGGCTGAAGCGCAGGACTTCGGCGATTTCGTCCTCGATCTGCTCCGGCGTGCAGATGATGTGGGCATCGTCCTGGGTGAAGCCCCGGACTCGCATGAGGCCGTGCAGGACTCCCGAGCGCTCGTATCGATATACGGTCCCGAGCTCGGCCCATCGCAGGGGAAGATCGCGGTAGGAGCGGGTCGAGTTCTTGTATATCATAATATGGAAAGGACAGTTCATCGGCTTGGCATAATAGTCGTTCTCGTCGATCTTCATGGGCGAGTACATGTTGGCCTTGTAGAAGCCGAGGTGGCCCGAAGTCTCCCAGAGCCAGCTCTTGCCGATGTGGGGAGTGAAGAGGATCTCGTAGCCGTTCCTATAGTGCTCCTCGCGCCACCAGTTCTCGAGCTCGACGCGGAATCGGCCCCCCTTCGGATGCCAATATACGAGACCCGGGCCGGCTTCTTCGTGGGTGGAGAAGAGATCCAGGTCCTTGCCGATCCTGCGGTGATCGCGCTTCTCGGCCTCCTCGAGCATCTTCAGGTGGGCCTCGAGCTCCGCCTTGCTCGAGAAGGCGTAGGCGTAGATGCGGGTGAGCATCGGCAGCTTCTCGTCGCCATGCCAGTAGGCCCCGGCGACCGAGCGAAGCTTGAAGGCGTCGGGCCTGATCTCGCGGGTGGTCGATACGTGGGGACCGCGGCAGAGATCGAGGAAGCCGTCCTGCTCGTAGGTGGAAATGGTCCCCTCGAGGCCCTCGATCAGCTCGAGCTTGAAGGGCTGGTCGGCGAAGAGCGAGCGAGCCTCCTCTTTGGAGACCTCCCTGCGGACGAAGGCGGCCTGCGAGGCGATGATTCGCCGCATCTCCTTCTCGATGGCCGGAAGGTCCTCGGCCTGGATGGGCTTGGCGAACTGGAAATCGTAGTAGAAACCGTCCTCGATGGCCGGCCCGATGCCGAGCTTGGTACCCGGATAGAGCTTGAGGACGGCCTCGGCCATCACGTGCGATGCCGAGTGCCTGACGGTCTCGACGGGGGAAGGAGCATCAGTCGACATACGAAACCTCCGCTGGAGCGCGATAAGAACGACGAGGCCCCCGACGGACGCCCGCCCGTACGAAAAGACCTTCGCGGAGGCTCGCGATGCGAGCCTCCGCGTCACGAAGGCTCGTTTCACCTGCCTTCATGCGCCTTCGCGTAAGGACGAAGCTCCCGGGGGCCCTTAGCGACAGTAGTCGCTTGCGACGGTAGTCGC
>CAYNFM010000031.1:13785-35828 GCA_964396415.1 uncultured Treponemataceae bacterium
GCGACGGTAGTCGCCGTTCTGGTCCTTCCGCGAGATCCGCGGTACCACCTTACTTCGGCACCCCATGGCGGGGGCCGCGCTCATCGCCCTATCACGGGAGCGCCCGGTCCGAAATACGCAGGCGAGCGGTGCATCCGCAAACGCCTTTCCTCCGGACGGCTCGGGAGCGGTCTTCGCATTCCAGGCGGCCTGAGGGACTCTCAGCCCCGCGATGCGGGCATCGCGACGGTCCCCCTCTCTGTCGGCGCCTCTCGAAAGCTACTTTCTCCGTCGAGGCCTTCGAAGAAGTATCGCCAGTAGGATCGGGGGCTGTCAAGCTGGGAAGGAAGATCGAGGCGGGGCGAATTGCCCATGCCCGAAGGCCTCATTCCTCGTAGGTTTCCCGGAAGAGCCCGAAAAGCTCCTTGACCTTGGCTACGGCGACCGCCAGATCGCGTCGGACCAGGCCTCGAGAGGCCAGGGCCCATACCCTTTCGACGATGTCGAAGGCCGCTCGCGGCCTTCCCAGGGCTTTGGCGGCGGCGGCCTTTTTCGCGAGAAGGCTGCCATCGTCCGCCAGCCAGTGATAGACGATCTCGAGGGCCGCTACGGGATCGGCCGCGATCTCCGCCGCCCCGCCGGCGACGGCATAGCCCGCGTTTCCCGTTTCCTGACCGGGGATCATATCGATGAATAGCAGCGGCAAGCCGGCGGCGAGGGATTCGGTGACGATGAGGCCTCCGGCCTTGGCGACGACGAAATCGGCCGCTCGCATCATAAGGGGCAGGTCGTCGACGAAATTGTACAGACGGGCCGGCAGATGCCATTCGCGGTCGCGCATTCGGGAGAAGAGTTCGTCGTCTCCTCCCGCCACCGCCGCGATCTGCAAGGGCAAGCCCGAATGGTTTACGGCGTTGAGGATGCCCTCCAGCCTATCGACGCGCTTCGAGCCCACGGCGAGAAGGGTCGTCAGGTCGGCTCGCCAGCCGAGCTCGGATCGGAGCTCGGGCTTGCTTCGCGTCTCCTCCGAGATGCGCGGGTGCACCGGTATGCCGATCACCGAGAGCTTTTCCAGGGGAATGCCCGCGCTCAAGGCGAGATCGCGGACGATCTCGGTCGGCACGACCGTCAGATCGGCGTCGCCCGTGAACCATATCTGGTGGACCGTAGCGAGGTCGGTCACGACGCAGACGACCGGGATGAAGGCGCGCCTCAACGTGAACAGGGCGTTGAGGGGAGCTTGGTAGAGCGGATAGGTGGAGACGATGACGTCGGGCTTGAAGCGGAGGACCAGGTCGCGCATCGCGCGATACAGGAGGACGCGCATGGCGTTCTCCATCATGCGGCTCGCGAAGCCCGTATCGCTGACGTCGTAGGCGAACTCGTACAGCCTGGCCGCCTCCTTCGCGACTCGATCGTAATCGGACTGCGCGTCCCTGAGCCAGGCCGGGGTCCTTTCGCTATCGAGGGGGTTAGCCAGCTCGTAGGCGCATTCGCCCCCGTGGCTCTCCTCGAGGGCCGCCGCGAGCGCCTTCGCCGCGCTCCGATGCCCGAAGCCCGCGTCGGCCGTGAGAATGAGGATACGCTTCTTCTCGGTCAAGGCCGTCCTCCTTCCTCTCCATCTACCTCAGCCGTAACGGCCGCTGATGTAGTCCTCCGTCCGCCTGTCCCCGGGGTTCGTGAAGATCGAGGCCGTGGGTCCGAACTCGACCATCTCTCCCAGGAGCATGTAGCCCGAATAGTCCGAGATCCGCGCGGCCTGCTGCATGTTGTGCGTGACGATGGCGATCGTGTAGTCCTTCTTGAGCTCGACCATGAGCTCCTCGACCTTGGCCGTGGCGATCGGGTCCAGGGAGGAGCATGGCTCGTCCATGAGAATGACCTCGGGCTCGACGGCGACCAGGCGCGCGATGCAGAGCCTCTGCTGCTGGTCGAGGGGAAGGTCCATGGCGCTCTCGTCGAGCTTGTCCTTGAGCTGATCCCAGAGCCAGGCCGCCCGGAGGCTCCGCTCGACGGTCTCACGTGCGTCCTCGGAGCGCCTCCGCCCGGAGCGGCCGCGAAGGGCGGCATGGGCGGCGCGGCCGGAACGGCCCTCTACCCGAAGGCCGAAGGCCGCATTCTCGAAGATAGTGAGGGGAAAGGGGTTGGGTCTCTGGAAGACCATGCCGACGCGCTTGCGGAGGGCGCAGGCGTCGACGCCCGGAGCGTAGACGTCCTCGCCGTCGAGCAGGACCCTTCCCTCGATCCTCGCGCCCCGGATCAGGTCGTTCATCCTGTTGAGCGAGCGCAGGAGGGTGGACTTGCCGCAGCCGCTCGGCCCGATGAGGGCGGTGATCTTCTTTTCCTCGACGGCGACGCGCACGTCCTTCAGGGCCCGGAACTCGCCGTAATGGAGGCAAAGACCGATCGTCTCCATTTTCGGCGCATGGCCTCGCGCGGCCGTCATCCGAATCTCCCCGTGACGTAATCCTCGGTGCGCCTATCGGAGGGATTCAGGAATATCCTGGCCGTAGGCCCCGTCTCGATGAGCTCCCCCATGAGGAAGAAGGCCGTCTCGTCGGCCACCCGCGAGGCCTGCTTGGTGTTGTTGGTGACGAGGACGATCGTATAGCGTTCCTTGAGGATGGAGAGGGCCTCCTCGATCCGGGCCGTCGAGATCGGATCCAGGCCCGAGCAGGGCTCGTCGAGGAGGATGAGCTCGGGGCGCATGGCGAGGGTGCGCGCGAGGCAGAGCCTCTGCTGCTGGCCGCCGGAAAGCATGAGGCCCGAGCCGCCCAGGCGGTCCTTGACCTCGTCCCAGAGAAAGGCCGCCTTGAGGCTCGTCTCGACGAGCTCGTCCAGATCTACCTTCGCCTTCGGCGAAGGTTCACGCCCTTGGCGCAGGCGAGGGCCGTAGGCCACGTTGTCGTAGACGCTCATGGGCAGGGGCATCGGCATCGCGAAGACCATCCCCACCCGCTTGCGAAGGGCGACCGGATCGCAGGTGGGAAGGTAGATATCCTCGCCGTCGAGGAGGACGCTGCCCTCGGTGCGGCAGCCGATCTTCAGCTCGTTCATCCGGTCGAGGGCCCGGAGGAAGGTAGTCTTGGCCGAGCCCGCCGGGCCGATCACGCCGAGTATCCTGTTGGCCGCCACGTCGATGCTCACGCCGCGCAGGGCCTCCTCCCTGCCGAAGGAGACCCTGAGGCCCTTCACCTCGACTTTCGCGGAACCGAGGCCGCGGCCCGGCGAGGGCGGGCCGCTCATCTCGCCCTCCTCGCGATGAAGCGGTGCATCAGCCAATAGGTGAGGACGTTGACCGCGAGGACGGACATCACGAGGACGGCGGCCGTGCCGTAGGCCTTCTCGGTCGAGATGCCCTCGCGCGCGAGTATGTAGAAGTGCACGGCCATCGTGCGCACCGAGTCGAAGACTCCCCTCGGCATGCGGAAGGACGAGCCCGCGGTGAAGATGACGGCGGCGGTCTCGCCGATCGACCGGCCGAAGCTCAGCATGACGCCGGTCACTATGCCGGGCAGGGCGCTCGGAAGCACGACCTTCCTGACCGTCTCCCAGCGGGTGGCCCCGACGGAGAGGCTGACCTCGCGCCAGGACTCCGGCACGGAGCGGATCGCCTCCTCGGAGCTGCGGATTATCGTCGGGAGGACCATGATGGCCAGGGTGAGGGCGCCGGCCAGGAGAGACCACCCCATCCTGAGCGTCGTCACGAAGAAGATGTAGCCGAAGAGGCCGAAGATGATGGAGGGAATGCCGGCGAGACAGTCGGTGCCGAAGCGAAGCGCACGCGTAAACCCGTTCTCGCGGGTGTATTCGGCGAGATAGACCGCCGTGCCTACGCCGAGCGGGAGGGCCGCGGCTATCGCCAACAGCGACAAGAAAAGAGTACCGGCTATCGCGGGGAATATCCCGCCTTCTTTGCCCATGTCCCTGGGCTTGGAAAGCAGGAATTCGAGATTGACCTGGGAGAGCCCCTTTTCCAGCACGAAGAAGATCACGAAGGCGACCGCCGCGAGGGTGAGGAGGGTCGCCCCGCCGAGCAGGGCGACGGCGACGCGTTGGCTCAGCTTATGGGCGTTCATCGCCTGGCCGCGCCTTTACGCTTCAGGGCCGCCATCGCGGAGGCGTTGAGGATCATGATGACGACGAAGAGGACTATGCCCGTGGCGAAGAGGGCCTGCCGATGCAAGCCCGTCGCGTAGCCCATCTCGAGGGCGATGTTGGCGGTCAGGGTTCGAGCCGAATCCAGGGGCGACGCGGGCATCTTCACGGAGTTGCCGGCCACCATTATGACGGCCATGGTCTCGCCGATGGCCCGACCCATGCCGAGGATGGTGCCGGCGAGAAGCCCCGAGCGGGCCGCCTTGAGCACGACCATGCGCACCGCCTGCCAACGGGTCGCCCCCAGGGCGAAGGCTCCCTCGCGGAAGCTCTGAGGCACGGCTCGAAGGGCGTCGATCGAGATGCTCATGACGGTGGGCAAAATCATCACGCCGAGGACGATCGCAGCGGCCAGCACCGACAGGCCCGGCCCCCCGGCGACGCGCCGGATGAAGGGGGCGAGGACCATCACGCCTATGAAGCCGAAGACTACGGAGGGTATCCCCGCCAGGAGCTCGATCGCCGGCTTGACCACCTGCACCACGGCCGGCGGGCTGAATTCCGCGAGGAAGATCGCTCCCAATATGCCCAGCGGCGCGCCGATGGCGAGGGCGCCGAAGGTCACCCACAGCGAGGACGCGATCATCGGGAAAATTCCGTAGCTTCCCGCGTCGGGCCGCCAGTCCGAGGAAAAGAGAAAGTCGCGGGGACCGACCTTTAGAAGGAAGGGAATGCCTTCCTTGAAAATGAAGGCCGCGATGACGAGGAGACAGAGGATCGCGGTGCTGGCCACCGCGAGGAGGATCCTCTCCGCGATCCTATCCGACGCGGCTTTCATCTGGCGCCCCGCGATGTCGTCGCGGGGAGTAGGCCGTCGGCCTCGATCGAGGCCTGGCCCGCCGGGCCGAGGACGTAGTCGATAAAGCCTTTCGCCGCGGGCGAGGGCTCGCCCATGCAAAGGAAGTAGATCGGCCTGACGAGCCTGTACTTTCCCGCCAGGATGAGCTCGGTCGTGCAGGGCAGGCCGTCGACCTTGACGGCCTTGATCGCGTCGCTCACGAGGCCGTAGGAAAGATAGCCTATCGCCCCCGCGTCGTCGGCGACGGTCGCCCTGACAGTGCCGTTGGAATCCTGGATGATCGCGGAATCCGCGAGATCGAATCGCCCCAGTATCGTCTCGAAGGAGGATCGCGTCCCCGAGCCGGATTCGCGGGACACGACGGTTATCAGGCGGTCGGGCCCCCCTAGATCCTTCCAGTTGCGGATCGCGCCCGCGTAGATATCCCGGATCCGCGCCATCGTCAGGTCGGCGATCCCGTTCGCGGGATTGACGATGACGGCGATGCCGTCGCGGGCGACGACGAAGGCGGTGGGGATTTTCGCGTCCGGAGGGAGCTCGACGAGATCGGCCATGCCGATCTGGGCGGCTCCGTTGATCGCCGCGCTTATGCCGACCGCCGATCCCCCGCCCTGAACGGTGACGTCGATCTCGGGATGGGCGGCGTCGTAGGCGTCGGCCAGCTTTTCCGCGAAGGGCTGAAAGGCCGTCGACCCCGCGAGGGTGACCGAGGAAGCCCTGTCGGCGCAGGATCCGGCGAGAAGGCCGCAGGCGACCGCGATGAATACCGGGACGCGCCATGAACGAGGGCGCGCGCGGGGTAACATCCTGCTCATCGAAGCTCCTCGGAATGCTGATGGAATCCGAATGCCGGGTCCCGAGAGCTTATACCGAAGGGCTATCTGGCGCCAAGCTCTCGGACTACTTGTTTTTAGCCCCTGCAGTCGCTATTTTAACGTTAGAACGAGTCATGCCGATAGATTCAGAGTCGGAGGGCGAGGTACTCACCAGGATCGATGAGGAACTCAAGGAGCCCGATGAATACAAGGTCCTCCTCATCAACGACGATTTCACGACGATGGAATTCGTCGTGACCGTCATCATGACCGTCTTTCACAAGTCCCTGCCCGAGTCGACCAGGATAATGCTGGACGTCCATAGGAGGGGGAAAGGGACCGTCGGGGTCTATAGTTATGACATTGCCGTGACGAAGATCAATCAGGTGCACCAGCTCGCGCGGCAAAACGGATTCCCTCTCAAGTGCACAATGGAGAAGTCGTAGGTGAAGGTCAGCCAGGAAGTTCAGGCCATTTTCAATGCCGCGTACAACGAGGCGAAGCTCCGCAATCACGAGTACCTCACGCCGGAGCACATCCTTTACGCGTCTCTCTCCTTCGAGCAGGTTCGTTCCATACTCGAGGCCTGCGAGGCCGACGTGGAGCAGCTTCGAAGGGGGATGGAGGCCTACTTCGAGCAGAAGATCCCCCAGGTCAAGGACACCGAGCCGGTTCAGACCGCGGGCTTCCAGAGCGTCATCGAGCGCGCCGTGCTCCAATCCCAGGCCGCGGGCAAGGAAGAGGTCGAGGTCGCCGACGTGCTCGTTTCCCTCTACGACGAGGAGCGCAACTACTCGGCCTATTACCTGCGCAAATCGGGCGTCAAGCGGCTCCAGCTGCTCGAGGTCATATCCCACGGCGACGGCCCCGAGGGCGAGCCGTTCGAGGAGGAAGACGAGGAGGAGGAGGAAGAAGGCCGCGAGGAGCGCGAGGAGCGCAAGCCCCGCGCCGCCGGCAGGATGAATCCCCTCGAGCGATTCGCCTCCGACCTCACGAAGTCGGCCAAGGAGGGCAGGCTCGAGCCGGTCATCGGCCGGACGGCGGAGATCGAGCGGACGGTTCAGGTATTGTGCCGCAGGCTCAAGAACAACCCCATCCACGTCGGAGACGCCGGCGTCGGGAAGACGGCCATCACGGAGGGCCTCGCCCAGCGCATCGTCGCCGGCGACGTGCCGCCGCGCCTCAGGGACTACACCATCTACGCCCTGGACATGGGCGCGCTCCTCGCGGGCACCAAATTCCGCGGCGACTTCGAGGAGAGGGTCAAGAAGGTCGTCGACGAGCTCCTCAAGAAGGACAAGTCCATTCTCTTCATAGACGAGATCCACACCATCGTCGGCGCCGGCGCCGTATCCGGCGGCTCCCTCGACGCGTCCAACCTCCTCAAGCCGGCCCTCACCTCGGGAAAGCTGCGTTGCATAGGCAGCACCACCTACGACGAGTACAACAAGTTCTTCGAGAAGGATCGGGCGCTGTCGAGGCGCTTCCAGAAGATAGACATCGTGGAGCCCACGGTGGGCGAGACGGTCGAGATCCTCAAGGGCCTGCGGGTTAAGTACGAGGAGTACCACAAGGTACGCTATTCCGACGAGGCCCTCGAGCTCGCCGTGAGGCTCTCGGCCCAGTACATAACCGAGCGGCGCCTCCCCGACAAGGCCATCGACGTGATCGACGAGGCCGGCGCCTGGGCGCGGATGAACGCCTACAAGACCGGCACCGACGCCGTCGCTCCCGCGGCCGGCGACGGGAGCAGCGCCGCCCCGACCGAGACGGCGACCCTCGACATCAGCCCCAGGGAGATCGAGACGGTAGTGGCCAAGATAGCGCGCATCCCCGAGCGCTCGGTCTCCATGTCGGAAAAGGACAAGCTCGCTTCCCTCGAGGCCGACCTCAAGATGGACGTCTTCGGCCAGGACAGGGCGGTGGAGTCGGTGGTCAAGGCGGTAAAGCGCTCGAGGGCGGGCTTCCGCTCGCCGGACAAGCCCGTGGCCAACTTCATGTTCGTGGGCCCCACCGGCGTCGGCAAGACCGAGCTCGCCAGGCAGCTCGCCCTGCACATGGGGATATCCCTGCACCGCTTCGACATGTCCGAGTACCAGGAGAAGCATACGGTCTCGCGCCTCATAGGCTCCCCCCCGGGCTACGTGGGCTACGAGGAGGGAGGCCTCCTCACCGACGCGATCCGCAAGACCCCGCACGCGGTCGTCCTCCTCGACGAGATCGAGAAGGCCCACCCCGACGTCTACAACATCCTCCTGCAGATCATGGATTACGCGACCCTCACCGACAATCAGGGCCGCAAGGCGGATTTCCGCAACGTCATCCTCATCATGACCAGCAACGCGGGAGCGCGCGACATCGGCAGGAGCCTCATCGGCTTCGGCGACCGCGCCATGACCGACTCGGCCCTCTCCGAGGCCGTCGATCGCGCCTTCACCCCGGAATTCCGCAACCGCCTGGACGCCGTCGTCCACTTCGAGAACCTGCCCCCGCCCATCATCGAGCGCATCGTGGAAAAGGCCCTGGACGATTTCCGGGTCCAGCTGGCCGAGAAGAAGGTCACGCTGGAGGCCACTCCGGCCCTCATCAAGCACCTGGCCGAGAAAGGCTACTCGCGGGAGTTCGGGGCGCGCAACATCGGCCGCCTCGTCGAGGACAAGATAAAGACCTTCTTCGTGGACGAAGTGCTCTTCGGCCGCCTAGTCGAGGGCGGCAAGGCCCTGGCCGACGTCGTCGACGGGGAAGTTTCCGTTACCGTCTCCTGAAGCCCGGGAGCGACCTTGGCCCCCAGAAAAGGAGACTCGAGCGCAGCCTATAGGCTCGGCGCGACCGACCTCGTCGTGGCCGCCCTGTCCCTCGCCTTCACGGCTTTCTCGATCGCATGGCCGAGGACCGGGACGGTCGGCCTCCATGGGATCGCGGTGCCTCGCGGCTACCTCATGGCGGCGGCCTACCTGGGCATCATGGCCCTGTCGCTTCTCGCGCCGCTGGCGGAGGCGCGCGCCGAGAGCGCCGGCTTCGGCGGGCGCGCCTTCGTCTTCCTCAGGACCTACTACCCCCAGGCCTTCATCGCCGTCTTCTTCACCGACGCCATACTCCTTTCGGCCCAGGCCTTCGGCGGCGTTCCGCACGACGCCTTCTTCGCGGCCGCCGACAAATCGATGTTCGGCTTCCAACCCGCGCGGCAATTCTCGCGCGCCCTCGGCTCCCAGGCCTGGATCAACGAGATCATGTTCGGAGTCTACTTCGCCTACTTCCCCTTCATGATCACGGCGATCTGGATCCCCTTCTTCAAGGGCGACCGCGAGGAGGGGGAGCGCCAGCTCTTCACGGTCTGCGCGACCATCGCCGTCGTCTTCACCTGGTACGTGTTCTTCCGGGTCGAAGGCCCGAAGTACTGGCTGCCGGACCTCCGGAAGGTCTGGTACGACAGGATGCAAGGCGGGTTTTTCGTCGCCCTTTTCAAGCGCTCGCTGGCGAAGGCCACCCTTTCCGGCGCGGCCTTTCCCTCTACCCACGTCATTCTTACCCTGACGACCTTGGCCCTGGCCTACCGCAACGACCGCCGCTTCTTCGCCGTCTACCTGCCTCTGGCCGTCCTGATACTCTGCTCGACCGTCTATATACGAGCGCATTGGGCCAGCGACATATTCGGCGGCGCGCTCGCGGCCCTCCTCCTCGCGCCCCTTTTCTACCGCCTTCACGAAAGGGCAGAGAAATTGGCGACGGCCGTGGGCGGTCGCCTGAGCGCGCCCTTCGGCGAGCGGCTCGCGCGGGCGGCCCGGTCCCGGTAGGCTCGAGGCATGCCGCGCCGTCCGAGCCCGCGCGCTTCCGCGTCGCGCCGCGAAGCGCCCTTCCCCTACCTGAGCCAGGACATGGAATTCCCCTTCCCCCCGCCGGCCTCGGCGGACGTCCGAGGCATAGTCTGCAAGGGAGGGAACCTGTCGCCGGGCCTCCTCCTCTCGGCCTACCGGCAAGGCCTTTTCCCCTGGTTCTCCGAGGACGATCCCATCCTCTGGTGGAGTCCCGACCCGCGCTTCGTCCTCTTCACCGAGGAGCTCCACGTCTCCGCGACGATGCGCAAGATCCTCCGCCGTCGCCTGGGGGAAAACGGAGATCGGGCCGTCGAGCTCTGCCTCGACCGCGATTTCCCCGCCGTGATCCGCGCCTGCTCCTCCTCGCCGAGGCCGGGCCAGGAGGGCACCTGGATAACCGAGGGCATGATCGAGTCCTACATCGAGCTCCACCGGCTGGGCTACGCCCATTCCGTCGAGGCGAGGCGCGACGGCGAGCTCGTCGGGGGCCTCTACGGCGTCTCCCTCGGCTCGATCTTCTTCGGCGAGTCGATGTTCAGCCGCGAGGACGACGCGTCCAAGGCGGCCTTCATCCCCTTGATATGGCGTTTGAGGGAGGAGGGCTTCACCCTCGTCGATTCGCAAGTATATACTGACCATCTCGCCGGACTCGGCGCTCGGGAGATACCGCGCATTGAATACCTGTCCCTCCTCGCCGATCGCCTCTCCGCCCCGACGCGAAGAGGGGATTGGGCAAGGCTTTTCGCCGACTTCCCCGATTCCTCCGAATACCGTCGCGTCGTCCTCAAGGAAACGGGCTAGGGGATGAAAGCGCTTTTCGTGCAGCTTCCGCTCCAGGACCCGAACGGCGAGAGCGCCCAATCCAACATCCCTCTCGCGGCGGGCTATCTCGCCGCGTTCGCCGAGTCCCGCGGCCTCATGTCGCGCCTCGATTGGAGCATCCTGGACCGATCCGCCGCCGACTTCGGCTCGGACAGCGCGGTCGTCGAGGCGATCGCGGCCTCGGGCGCGGACCTCGTCGCCTTCACGCTCTACGCCTGGAACCTCGACCGCAGTCTCCACGTGGCCGAGCGCTGTCTCCTGGCCGCCCCCCGTGCCCGACTCGTCGCGGGGGGGCCCGAGGTCGTGACCGGGATGAAGATCCTCGGCGCCGCGGCCGGCGCCGGAGGCGCCGGCCGCTCTCCCTTCCATTCCCTCGTCGAGGGCGAGGGCGAAGAGGCCTTCTGCGAGCTCCTCGACGACCTGAGGCGCGGCAAGCCCCTGGCGAGACGCTATGCCGCGGCGCGGCCCCTGGACCTCTCCAAGCTGCCCAATCCCTACCTCGTCGGCGCCCTCCCCTTCGAGGCCGATAGGCCCGTCCACCTCGAGACCATGCGCGGCTGTCCCATGCGCTGCGGATACTGCTATTACGGAAAATCGTCGGGCGAGCTGAGGCGCTATCCCCGCGAGCAGGCCAACGAGGTCGTCGAGGCCGCCGGCAAGGCCGGAGTCCGCGAGGTCTACCTGATGGACCCATCCTTCCAGGCGAGCGAGGAGCTCTCGGGCCGCCTCGTCGACCTCGCCCGCGCCAATTCCGGCGGCATGTCCCTGCACGCCGAGATACGCCTCGAGTCAGTCACCGAGGAAGTCGGCCGCCTTTACGCTGCCGCGGGGCTCTCCTCGGCCGAGGTGGGACTGCAGAGCGTCAATCCCAAGGCCCTCGAGGCCGTCGAGCGAAGCTGGGACAGGCCCGCCTTCGAGCGAGGCGCGGAGCTGCTCGCCAAGAACCGCATCGTCGTCAAGACCGGAGTCATCCTCGGCCTCCCCTTCGACGGCTACGAGCAGGTCATCGAGACCTTCGACTTCCTCGGCATGCACGGCCTGGGGCAGGAGGCCGAGCTCTATCCCCTCTCCCTCTTGCCCGGAACCGCGGTACGGGAGAAGGCCGACGACTGGGGCATGTCGCGGATGGACGGGCCGCCCTACTGGGTCACGTCCACCGATTGGATATCGGGCGACGACATGGCCGACGCTGTGGCCGCTTTCGAGGACGGCTTCGACGTCGAGTGGGCCTTCCCGCCCGCGCCCCACTTCCGCGAGGAAGAGTCGGGCTTCCGCTCCTTCCTCAACGCCCGCCGCGGCGAGAGCCTCGATTGGGCGCGCCTCAATCCGGCCCGCCTGGCCTTCTCGCTCACGATCCTCGCCGACGCCGACGATCCCGAAGGCATTTCCCGCCTCGTGCGCGCGGCCCGCGACCTGAAGCGCGACAATCCCTTCACCCTCTACCAGATCGTGCTCCGTTCCGACAGCCGCTTCCCCTCCGAGAAGCTCGCCGCACGGGTCCGCGCCGCCTTCTCCAAGGAGGACCACTACTACGAGCTCTCGCGCTACTTCTCCCTGGACCCCCAGCCCAGCTACCAGGCCCGCCTCTTCTTCGCGACTCGAAACCCCTCCCTCGCCTACCGCGCGATGGAGGAGGCCCAGGACATGGAGACCATGCTCGTCATCGGGGGCAAGGGCGGCTTCAACGCCGACCGCCTGGCCGAGCAGCTGCCCTTCGTGGCCTTCGATCGCGAGGCCCTGCCCTTCGACAGGCTCTACGAGCTCATGAGCGTGTACGCGGATTTCCGCCACATGCTGGTCGAGGCGCCGGAAGGGCTGTTCGTATAAAGGCAAAGACTACTTCGGACGACTTCAGTCGATTCCCATATCGAGCGCCGTAAAAGAGCGTAATCCCCCGTGAAGGATCATTCCGCGCCATTGACAGCCGCGCGACTTTGCATAGGCTTTTAAACGGGCTCCGCAAGGAATGGCTGGGGCTCTCGCCGTTCCCCGGGAGGGGGAGCCGCTTACGCGCGAGATGATGCGGCTCGGAGCGCGTCATGCTCGACCGACCGAGCGAAGCTCGAAGGAGCATTCAGGTATGACGCTCGCATTCTGCGGGACACGGACTCACGATCCTGAAGGGGCTTCCGTAGTCTATACGGTCCGTCTCGACGGCGAGGAAATCGAGTGCGCCATCGACGATGCCGTCCTGGGCAAGCTATGCGACGCATTCGATGATCCGATCCAGATCTTCGATTCCTGCCATATGCTCGTACTCGAATATACGCGGCAAAAATTGTGCGGCGAGAATAGCGGTGTCTGCGCCCATATAGCGCTCAGGGAGCAGTATGCATTCTTCGTACCTGGAGGAAGCTATGCCATCGAAAAAAGCGAAGCCAATCTCCCCGGAAATTTCGCCCAATTCGCAGTTGGAAAGTAAGATCCGGGCGACAGCCCAGAAGCTGTACGAGGAGCGGCGCGCGCAAAACGCGGAAGGCGACGAGCTGTCGGATTGGCTCGCCGCCGAGGAGCTGGTAAGGGCCAAGCGCGGCCGGGACTAGGGACGGGACTCCCTATGGCAAAGCGAGGACAGCGGGAGAGGGGTATGCGCGCGCCGTGAGACTGCAGGGGGTCAGCTACGACGTAGGTCGCGTAATGGGCGGGAACTGGCGGCCCGTCTTCGATCCGGCGGTCGTCCGACGAGAGCTTTTCATTATAAAGAGCGACCTGCATTGCAACGCCGTTCGAATATGCGGCCTGGATATCGGCCGTCTCGTGACGGCTGCCGGCATGGCCCTGGAACTGGGGCTGGAAGTCTGGCTTTCCCCCGAGATGTGGGATAGGAGTCCCGCAAGGACCCTTCGATACGTCTCCGCTGCGGCGGCGGCGGCCGAGGGTCTGCGAGCCGGGCGGTCGGGCAAAGTCGTCTTCCTGGTCGGATCGGAGCTGACGCTCTTCATGCAAGGCATCGTCCCCGGCAGGAACGTCGCGCAGAGGATGGGAAAGTCATGGCGGCTCCTGAAGGAAGGCAGGCACAATGAGCCGCTCAACGCCTTCCTGGCCGCGGCGGCTTCGGCCGTAAGGCGGGTCTTTCACGGTCAAGTCTCCTACGCGTCCCTCGTTTGGGAAGCCGTCGACTGGAGCCTCTTCGACTTCGTCGGGATAGACCATTACTGGAACGCGAGGATCAAGGACCGGTACGCCAGGCTCCTCGAGCCGGCCTTCGGCTACGGCAAGCCGGTCGTCGTAACCGAATTCGGCTTTCGCGGCTACCGGGGCGCCGCCGCCTCCACGGATGGCATGGCGGGAGACCTCGTAGACCATGGCCTGAACCTCGGCGTAATCGCCGGTCATCTGGCTAGCCTGGTCCGGTCCGCCTTTCACGGCCTTCCGTCGCAACCTCCGATGAGACTGAAGGAAGGGAATTACGAAAGGGACGAGAAGGCTCAAGCCTCCGGGCTCGTCGATCAGCTCGGCTTACTGGAAAGCCTCGGCGTCGAGGGAGGGTTCGTAATGACCTTCGTCTCCCCTATGGCTCCCTACGACGAAAATCCGCGACGGGACTTCGACATGAACGGCTACAGCCTTGTAAAGACCCTTCCCGACGGACATGGCGCAAGCTATCCGGATATGCCCTGGGAGCCGAAGGAGTCCTTCAGGGCGGTAGCCGACTACTATGCCAGTAAAAAGCCCATCGAGCACGGGCCGAGCCGAGCCGACGACATATGAGCCTGCCCTTCGCACCCTGCCCGCGCGAATGTTGAACTCAATGGAAAACATTTTACTCTTGATCCGCGGATAGTTTCCATGCAATGGCGAAGATTTTATCCGCCATTCAATCGATCCGGTTTGCGGCCGGCGTAGATAGTGCAGCAAGTCACTATCGACCTCGGAGGCAGATCATGGCAGTCAGCGTCGCTTTGATCAGGGACAATATCCACAAAGACGGTCCTCCCGTCCCGCGCGTCGTCAATCGCGCCAAGATCGACTTCGACAAGCTCCTGTCCTATATGGACAGAAGGACAGGCCTTTCGAAGGACGATATCCGCTCGGTATTCAGTCATCTCGCGGAGGCGCTCGTCTTCTTCCTCCCCGATGGGCATCAGGTGAAGACTCCGATAGGGACCTTCACCTTGAACGCTCACGGAGACCCCTCCGCGAATGCCGCTCCCGTCTCCATGCGGATGCAAGTCCGCGCGAATCGCGAGCTGCAGAATCGCCTGCGCCTCGCGTCCTCGTTCAAGATACTGGAAAGCCCCGCCCTCCTCCTTCCTACGATCGTACGCGTCGAGAACCCGGACCCCGACTGTCCCGGCTGCCTCGGCAGGCCAGGTCAAATCCTCCACATACGGGGCAGCCGCCTCGGCTTCGATCAGGGAGATGGGAAACAGGGCGTTTTCCTGATCCGCGACACGGCTTCGGCCGATGAATCGAGGATCTCGGTCTATAGCCGCAAGGGCACTAACATCCTCGACGGCGTAATACCCGACATCGAGGAAGGTCGCTACAGGCTCGAGGTGAGGACCCGCCCCACCGGTACGGGCATCCGGACGGGACGCTACGATGTCCCCGTGTTCATCGCCGAAGCAAGGGAGTCGATATAGGCGTCGATGACGGATTGATCCTCCGGCGGCATGTCGACGAAGCTTATCCCCAGGACATAGCGCTGGCCGTCGAAATTCGCATGGGCGATATAGCCGTCGCAACGGATCTGCCGCTTTCCTCCCTGCGTCGGGAGGGAGAAGATCAGATAGACCTGCGATAATATATCGATCATGGCCCGGGACTCGCAGGCGATGCCGCCCGATGAGAGGTTCAGGGCCTTTGCTTCGAAGAATTCGTCCTCGCAACCGAGTTTCGGGTAGTCTGAGCAGTGCTTGATGAGTTGTTCGATCGGGACCGAGAAGGGGACTCGCTTCGTCCTGCGTTGATCTTCCATAACCGATGATAACTCTTCCTGCGGCATTTGGCGAGTGCCGTTTTTCCGTTTTCCTACTCCGCCGCCATCGAAGCCGCTACGGCCGCTCCCTGTCCCTTCGAGACTTCGAGGCTGCCATTGCGTCTCGCGATCAGGGCCTGGACTATCTTGAAGCCGAGGGACTCGGCCTTGCCCCATTCGAAGCCTTCGGGGAAGCCGGGGCCGTCGTCCGCTACCTCGAAGCGGATCGCCGATCCCTCTTCACGAAGGGTGACGACGAGCCTACCGCCCCCCTTGGGAACGAGCGCATGCTTGAGGGAGTTGGTCAGGAGCTCCGTGAGCACGAGACCGAAGTCGACGGCCACGGCGGAATCGACCTCCGCCCTCTCTCCCTCGACCTTGGCGTCGATCGCGATGCCTTCCGCGGCATAGCTCGAAACGGTGAGCCTCAGGATGTCTCGGGCATAGGACACGAGATCGATCTTATCTCCCGAACCGATATCGTAAAGTTTTTCGTTCGCGAGGGAGATGACTCGGATGCGGTCGTTGATGGATCTCGATATCGACTCTACCGCCGGATCCTTCGAGCGGTGGGCCTGGAGCGAGACGATGCTCGAGACTATCTGGAGGCTATTCTTGACTCGGTGGTGCACTTCCTTGAGGAGCGTCTCCTTCTCGGAGAGCGACTCCTCGAGCCGCGCGCTGGTCGCCATCGCCTTCCGTATCTGTTCCTTGAGCATGTCGTTCGAGCTCTTGAGCTCCATCGAGAGCGACTCCGCCCTGTCGAAGGCGCTCGTAAAGCGCTTGGCGAGGACCATGGACTGGAGGAACACGAAAAGCGCCAGAACGTCCGGCAGCCAATTGCCCGTACGGAGGAGATGCGAGGAATAGAGGATGTCGTTTATGGCGCAGATGCCTATGAGGCTGCCGCCCACGAACATGGCCCGCCCGCCCTGGATCCTTCTGTAGGCCGCGCGAGCGAGGACCATCGCCGTGGTGACGATCATCGCGGCGATGGCGATTCCATAGAAGAAGAAAATGCTCCAGGTGAGCCAATAGAGGGGAAGGAAGACCTCGAACAGGGCGAAGGGCGCGAAGGGAACGAGAATGCCCCACATCCGCTTGTGCACCGTCGGAAAGAAAGTCAGGAAAAAGGCGATCGCGGAAGGGACTCCGAGCATTGCCGTCATGTATTCCAGGCGTACGAGGAGGTCGAAGGGCAACGCGGGCAAGAATCCCATGATCGCGTACTCGCCCGTAACCAGCGGCCTTAGCGCGATTATGAGGCCGAAGATTGCGAAAAAAAGATAGCTCTTTTCCTTCCTGCGAAACAGGAAAATGATGAGCGAGTTGATGCCCAGCGTGGCCACGATGACGGTGAAGACGATCGAGTACGATACGGCCGACTGCTGCTCCCGCGTCAGCGCGGCGCGGTCCCCGAGGACGAGAGGCTTCCAGACTCCGCCCAGGCGGTACTCGTAATTCGAGACGCGAAGGAGTATGTCGAGATCCCCGCCCTCGGCCTCTATCGGGGTAACGCCCGGCCTATAGGCCGAGACGGCGGAAGCCCGATCGAGGGAAGGCTTGCCGACTCTCAGGATCGTCTCGCCGTTCACCTCCAGCTCGATGGCGTTCATGCCGGTCGAATTGCGTATCGCGAGATCGGATTCGCCCGGCGGCAGGAGGACGCGGAGGCGATAGGTGCCGGCCCCCGTCCCCGAGCGGAACCCTCCCTCGGAATGAGTCCAGAAATCGGGCACGATCCTCGTTTGCCAGCCCGCATAGCCTAAAGCGCCTGCCTCGTCGAGAAGCGCGGCCGAAGCGAAGTCCCACTGTCCGGCGAGACTTACCTCCCCTTTTGTGGCGAAATCCCAAGACCTCAGGTCGAGTATGCCTGCGACTGCCTGGGGCCCACGGGGACTGCTTCGCTCCGGTTCGAAGCGGGCGCAGCCGATCGGCGCGCAGGCGAAGGCGAGGAGGATGGCTGCGCGCAACACATTGCCCATGCAAGAAATATACACCCGGATCGCAATCGGCGCGACAGTAGTCTTTACGGCTTTGAGCCGGGCCTCGGAAGATTTCGGAAATATCCTCTATGTTTCTATTGACAGATACTTTCGATATTACTAAACTCCCCTTCTAATGTTACTGCATATAGCAACATCATAAGGAGAGATCGTGATCCGACCTTCCCGTCTCGACTTCGTCGCTTCGGCCAAGGCGGGCCACGTACTGCCCGTCCTCAAGGACTTGGCGGCGGACCGCCTTACCCCGATCGACGCCTTCTACGCCCTCGGCGCCTCCTACCTCCTCGAATCGGCGGGCGGCGGCGCCTTCGGACGCTACTCCTTTCTCGGCGTAGATATCGTCGCCAGCCTCAGGATCGAAGGCGAGGAAGTCAAGTGGCGCGACGAGGACGGAGAACGCGCCTTCCGCGCCAGGGATCCGGTGCGATCCATCGGAGACCTCATGCGCTCGAGGCCCTGGGATGGCGAGGGAGATCTCTCGCCTTTCCCCGGAGGGGCGGTAGGCTACCTCGGCTACGATGCCGCGCGACTCTGGGAAAGGCTGCCCGAGGTCTCGGGCAAGGCAGGCCCGGATACGCCCGACGGCCTCTTCATGATCTCGCGCTATACCCTCGTGTTCGACAACCTCATGCATTCGCTGCGAATCGTATGCAACCAGAGGGTCGGCGAGGATCCCGAGGCCGACTACGTCGATGCGATCAGGGGCATAGAGGGCATCGAGGCCAAGCTCGAGCGCGCCGACCTCGGACAAGACCATTCGAGGCGACCTCCCGTCGTAGGCGAGCTCTCCTCCGACATAGACCAAGCGACCTTCGAGGCCGGCGTGAGGAAGGCCAAGTCCCTCATCGAGGAGGGAGAGGCCATACAGATAGTCCTCTCGCGCAGCTTCACCGCCGACTTCGACGGTTCGCCCTTCGACGTCTACCGCGCACTCCGCTCCATCAACCCCTCGCCCTACATGTTTTACCTCGATTTCGGCGAATTCGTCCTCCTCGGGGCATCGCCGGAAGTCATGGTGCGGGTGGAGGACGGCAAGGCCGTCCTGAGGCCGATCGCGGGCACGAAGCCGCGGGGCAAGGACGCCATCGAGGACGCGGCCCTGCGCGTCGAGCTCCTCGCCGACGAGAAGGAGAGAGCCGAGCACACGATGCTTATCGACCTGGCCCGCAACGACCTGGGTCGGGTGGCCAAGCCAGGAAGCGTCTCGGTGGACCGCATGATGGAGGTCGAGTATTACTCGCACGTGATGCACATCGTATCCGAGGTTTCCTGCCGCCTCGCCCAGGACGTGGACATCTACGACGTCATACGCGCCACCTTCCCCGCGGGGACGGTCTCGGGCGCCCCCAAGATACGCGCGATGGAGATCATCGACGGGATCGAGGCCGAGCGGCGCGGCCCCTACGCGGGCCTCGTCGGCTATTTCAGCTATCGCGGGGGCTTCGATTCCTGCATCGCCATACGCTCGGCCCTGGTCAAGGACGGCAAGATACGCGTCCAGGCGGGAGCCGGCATCGTATACGACTCGGTCCCCGAGCGCGAGTTCGAGGAGACCGCCGCCAAGGCCGCGGCCATGCTCGCGGCGGCGGGCGCCGCGAGGATCGCGGGCGCGGCGACGAAGGCCGGAGGCTGACCATGGTGCTCCTGATCGACAACTACGATTCCTTCACCTACAATCTCGCCCAGCTCCTCATGCGTCTCGGCGAGGAGGTCCGGGTAGTCCGCAACGACGAGATCACCGTCGAGGAAGCGGAGGCCCTCGACTTCGACAGGCTCGTCATATCCCCCGGGCCCGGCAGGCCCGAAACGGCGGGAAACTCGATCGATCTCATCCGACGCTTCGCGGGGGAAAAGCCCATACTCGGCGTCTGCCTGGGGCATCAGGCGATAGCCGCCGCCTTCGGGGGCCGGATAGTCCGCGCCAAGAGGATCATGCACGGCAAGGCCGACACCATCTCGCACGACGGCAAGACCCTCTTCTCCGAGACGCCGAATCCCCTCCGCGCCATCCGCTACCATTCCCTCGCCGTCGAGCGCGCGAGCCTGCCGCCCTGCTTCGAGGTCAGCGCGACCTCTTCGGACGGCGAGATCATGGCCATCCGCCACGTCGAGCAGAGGATCGAGGGACTCCAGTTCCATCCCGAATCCATCGGCACCGAGGACGGCGAGCGCCTCGTCCGGAACTTCCTGTCGGGGGTCCGCGAAGTGCCCTCGGTAAAGCACATGCTGAAACGCCTCTCCTCCGGGGAAGAGCTGACGCGCGCCGAGGCGCGAAGCTTCATGGACCAGATCGCGGAAGGCTCGGTCTCGCAAGCCCAGGTGGGAGCCTTCCTCGCCGCCCTCACTGTCAAGGGCCCGAGCATCGAGGAGATGACGGGATTCGCCTCGTCCCTCTACGACAGGGCGATACGGGTACCCCTGCCGGCCGGCCTCGCGACGGTCGATACCTGCGGCACCGGGGGGGACTCCTCGGGAACCTTCAACATATCGACCGCGGCCGCCTTCGTCGCGGCCGGCGCGGGAGCGCGCGTCGCCAAGCACGGCAACCGATCCATCACCTCGCGCTCGGGCTCGGCTGACGTCCTCGACGCCCTCGGCGTCTCGACGAAGATGGGGCCCTCCGAGGCCGCCGCGTCGATCCAGGAAGCGGGGATGGCCTTCCTGTTCGCGCCCGCCTACCATCCGGCCTTCAAGAACATCATGGGCCCGAGGCGGGAGCTGGGCTTCCGGACGATCTTCAATATGGTGGGCCCCATGCTCAATCCGGCCAGGGCGAAGGCCCAGGTCGTGGGCGTATATTCCCCCGAGCTCACGGAGACGGTCGCGCGAATCCTCGCCAACCTCGGCGTCGACCGCGCCCTCGTCGTGCACGGCCTCGACGGGATCGACGAGATCAGCCTCACCGGCTCGACCAAGATCACCGAGCTCAGGGACGGATGGACCCTGACCTACATCTTCGACCCCAAGGACTACGGCTTCGAGCTCTGCGCGCCCGCCGATCTCAAGGGAGGCGACGCGGCGGAGAACGCCGGCATCGTCGAGAGGGTGCTCTCGGGCGATCCGGGACCCAAGCGAGACGTGGTCGTCCTCAACGCGGCGGCCGCGATCATGGCGACGGGCATAGCCCCGGACTTCGGCGCCTCGATAGAGGCCGCCCGCGCGTCGATCGACTCCGGAGCGGCCGCGCGCGTGCTCGGCTCCCTGCGCGAGCTGTCGCGCTCCCCCAAGGGCTGAAGGCGTGGGCATACTCGAGGAGATCTGCGCGGAGAGGAAGGCCGACGCGGCGCGCTCGAAGCGCGAGCGGCCGCCCTCCTCGCTCGAGCGGAGCGGCGGGGCGATCCGCCCCTCCTTCGCAGTTCGGCAGAGCGCGACCCGGCATCGCGCCGAGGCCCTCCTCATCGCCGAATGCAAGCGGGCCTCGCCCTCGCGCGGACTCCTCATAGGTGACTACGACCCCGTCGCCCTCGCCTCGTCCTACGAGCGGGGCGGGGCGGGCATGCTCTCCGTCCTCACCGAGCCGAGACGCTTCCTCGGCGCCGACGCGCACTTGACGGCGGTCCGCGCCGCCGTCGGCCTGCCCCTCCTGCGAAAGGATTTCATCGTCGACCCCTACCAAGTCCTCGAGGCATGGTCCATCGGGGCCGACGCCGTCCTCCTCATCGCGGCGGCCCTTTCCGAGGCTCATATCCGCGAGCTGGCCGCCGCCGCGCGCGAGCTCGGCCTGGATATCCTCGCTGAGATCCACGAGGAATCTGAGCTCGAGAAGGCGATGGCCGCGAGGCCGGGCGCGCTGGGCGTGAACGCGCGCGACCTGCGCGATTTCAGCGTCGACGGAGGCAGGGCTCGAGCCATGCTCGCCTCGCTTCCCGAGGGTCCGCTGCGCGTCGCCGAGTCGGGCATGCGGAAACCCGAGGATGCCGCGGTCCTGCGCGCGGCGGGCTACGAGGGCTTCCTCGTCGGCGAGGCCCTGGCTACGGCGGCCGACCCGGAGGCGCGGACGAGGGAATTCGCGGCCGCGCTATCGGAGGGTAAGAATTAAAAGGCGACCGAAGAGAGCGCGGAGGAAGGTAAAAGAAGGATGAACGCGAAAGTGAAGATATGCGGCATCACTCGGCTCGAGGATGCCCGAGCGGCCCTGGAGCTCGGGGCGGACGAGCTGGGCTTCGTCCTCGCTCCTTCCCCGAGAAGGGTCGAGCCCGAGGCGGTCCGCGGCATCCTGGCCGAGCTTCGAAGCGATGGAAGCCCATCCGGCTTCAGGGCGGTGGGCGTCTTCGTGAACGAGACTCCGGGCGCGATGCGCGACATCATCGCCTTCGCAGGCCTGGACGTCGCGCAGATACACGGCGACGAGACGCCTTCGGCTTGCGCGAGCTTCGTCTTCCCCTGGTACCGGGCCCTGCGCATCGGCTCCGTGGCCGACGCCCTGAGGCTGGCGGACGCCGGCTGGGACTGCCCGCGCCTCCTCGTCGATTCGGCGGCGCCGGGAAGCTACGGCGGCTCGGGAAGCGGCATCGGCGTCTGGGCGGCCCTGGCCGCCCGCGCCCTGACGCGGGCGGCGGGGAAGGAGTACGTAATCGCGGGCGGCATCAAGGCCCGAAACGTGGCCAGCGTCATCCACTCGCTCTCCCCGGACGGCATCGACGTTTCCAGCGGGGTCGAGGAGGCCCCGGGACGGAAGTCGCGAGCGAAGCTCGAAGCCCTGTTCCGCGAGATCGATAGCGCCTACGA
>CAYNFM010000032.1:0-12119 GCA_964396415.1 uncultured Treponemataceae bacterium
TAAGCCGGTTGCGGGCAGCCCGGCCGCCTGGTCGCCGAGAAAGGTCCTATACAACTCGAGGGCGGATTGACCGTCGAGCTCGTAGAGCACGCTGCCTCGGGAGCGGGTGATCTCCCATTCCACCCCGAAGGGATCCCAGCCTCCGAATGAGCCGTAACCTACCTTCAGCTTCGTACCGTAAAAACCGATCGCGGCGACTATTCCCGTATCGAGCGGCGAATCGAGAAAGGAGAGCGTTCGCTTGAAACGCGGACCGTCGCCGGCGAGCCCGCCGGTTACCCCTATGCCCGAAGGCAGGCCTTCGACGATTCCCTTGACGAGCTCGCTGCCATTTACCGAAAGGCCGTCGGAAACGACGAAGACATGGACTAGGCCCTTGCCAACGAGCTCGCGCGCGAGCATCCCTCCGGCTGTCCTGCTGCGCTCGAGATTCTCGACACGTGTCATGACGCCTCGGATCGTCGTGGACTTGAAGTCGACCGCGGTCGCGACGACCGTTTCGTCGCCGACGCTCGCGCCGAGGATCTCCCCCGCGGTAGAGCAGCCGAGGAGACGGGCCACCGGATACGCTTCCCGAAGCTCTGCATAGCGGGCTCGGAGGAGATCGCCCGCTCCGAAGGCGAGGACGAGCCGCGCGTCGCCCAGTCTGCGGGACTGGAGCGCGGGGGCCCACCCTTCGGGTGATGTCCAGCGGCTTTGCTCTATTTTCATGCTGCCCCTTCTCTCAGCCCTGCATCATGCAGCGGATCGGGCGTTCGCTTCAACCGTCCAATTCCTCGCGGCCGTATTCGTCGCGCCCCTTCTCCCACCCCAGCGCGACTATCTTATCTCCCTCCGCCCTGCCGACGGCCCGAAGGCGAGCTCGCCCGGGACCGCGAAGGTAGCGACGATCCCGCATGAGAGGGCCGCGATGTATCCCCGACGAGGCCCCCGGTCATGAATTTATCCTTAAGAAAGGGGCCGAGGAGGATTTCGATTATTTGCCAAGGCCCCGACAATGGCATCGGCGAGGCTTCGGACGAAGCCGAAGTAGTCCTCGCCCTTCGGCAGGGAATGCGTGACGAGGGGGACGGAGGCGACATGGGCCTCCCTGGCGAGGACCTCGGCCACCTTGGGATTCTCGCCGAGCTCCGTGAAGACGACCGTTACGCGGTCGAGGGCGATCAGCTTCTTCAGCTCGACGAGATCGGGGGCCGAGGATTCGGCTTCGGTGGAGAGGCTCGGCACGACCGCGCCCACGATCTTGAAGCCATAGCGTTGCGCGAAATAGCCCATGGACTCATGTCCCGTCACCAGCCTGCGCTCTTCCTCGGGGATATTCGCGGCCTTCAGGGCTATCTCGGCGTCGAGAGCCTCGAGGCGGGCATCGAGATCGACTCGTCTCGTGGAGAGATCGACGTGGAAGTCGGCGTCTATCTCCTCGGCCAGGGCGTCGATAATCGCCTGCATAGTCACCGGGTCCGTCCAGAGATGGGGATCCTGGGCGCCGACGGCCCGATAGGGATCGCCAGGGGGGATGCCCTCGTCCGCCCCCACTGTCCTCGCCAAGACATGGTCGGAAGCGGTGAAGAACTTTACGCCTGCCTTGCGGGCCTGGTCGAGCGTCTTGGCCAGTCCTCCTTCGAGGCCGAGCCCGTTCTCGACGACGAGGTCGGCCCCGTCGATCGCCTCGATATCCTTGGCCGATGGTTCCCACTCGTGGAGGTCGAGACCTTCGGGAATGGAGACAAGGACGCGAAATCGCTCTCCGACGAGATCCTGCACCAATGTGCCCAGGATCGAATAGGTGACAACGATCGTTTTCTTTCCAGATGGGACCCTTCCCGCGCAAGAGCCGAAAGAAAGGGCCACGGCTACGACGATCATCGCGGCAAGGTAAGGGGCCGCGGCGGCCGACAGGGGCTTCGGGCCCTGCCTCATTCCCCTACCTCGCCCGACGCGCCGAGCAAGGCCTTGCGGATGAATTCGGATTTATCGGGTAGGCTGTCGATCGGCTCGGCAAGCGAGCGCTCGGCTTTGAAGGTTATCAGATCGGTCTTGGGCATTCCCATGAAGGCTTCTCGTATTATTTAGTAACGTACATTACGAAGTATTACGAGTCAAGCGATTCATCGTGCGAATTATCGGACCGACGGCGAATAGCCATCAGAAGAGATAAAGAACCGAAGCGGTTGAAGCGCGACGAGAACCGAGGTCGTACTCGAGGCGCGCCGGCGCTGGGCAAGGCCGAATAGGGCGGACCGAGCCTCCGACGCGCCGCCAGGCTCGAAGCCGCGGTTCTCCGAAAGCGGCAATAAGGCATCGAGGATGCGGACGCGCGCCGGCGAGGCGAATTGAAGGACGACTCCTCCCGGCGCGACGAGACCGGCGATGCGGTACAATCGCAGGGTCTTCTCCATCGGAGCCGCGGGCGGGGTTCGTCGCGACGAGAGGATGAGATCGGCGAGAAAGGCCAGCGGCCCCTCCAGGTCGAGGCTCTCGACGCAAACGCCGATCGAGTCGGAAGCGAGGCTCAGCTCTTGGACGATGGGGACGGAATCGCGCTCGTGCATCTCTAACTGCCCCCGGAACGAGGCTGGCCCCACCTCATAGGGAAGGATTCGTCCTATCTCGAGCGAGCCTCCGTCCGCTATGCGGAGAGGAAGCCAGCCTTGGAGACAGAAGCCGAAAGCAACGATGACGGCTACGCCGAGGAAAGCGACCGGCAGGCCGAAGACGAGGGGCCGCGAGCCTACGAGAAGGGCAAGGAGGGCGATAGCGAGGCTCCAGGCAACGAGGCCGATGGCGAGAGCGCCGGAAGAAAGGCCCTCGGCCTTGTAGGAAAAGACGAGGAAACCGGCGAGGGCAAGGATGGCTAGGGCGAGAAAGGAGGTCGCGCGAGCCAGCCCCGGCGGGCCGCGGCGAGTCGGGACCCTGGCGTTTCCCCTTCCGGGGATCAGCCAGCGCAGGCACTGCCCCAAGGCCAGACCCAGGAAGAGGGAGGCCAGCGCCGACCAGAGATAAGGATTCGTTTCAGAGAGCATATATCCGCGAGTACTTTTCGTCGAGATAAGCCACGAAATGCTTGGGGTCGAGGGTCGATCCGGTGACCCGGTAGACCAGCTCGGTCGGGAGAAGGCTGCTCCCGTGCCGGTGAATCTTGGCGCGGAGCCATCCGAGGACGGAGCCAAGGTCGCCCGACTCGATACGCTCGTCGAGGTCGGGCATATCACGCTTCATGGCCGACCAGAACTGGGCGGCATAGAGGTTGCCCAGGGCATAGCTCGGGAAGTAGCCGAAGAGGCCGGCCGACCAATGGACGTCCTGGAGGCAGCCCCGCGCGTCGTCGGGGACCGACAGGCCGAGAAGCTCCTTCATCTTCGCGTTCCATGCCTCCGGTAGGTCATTGACGGCGAGGCGACCCGAGATGAGATCGGACTCGAGCTCGAAACGGAGGATGATGTGGAGGCTGTAGGTCACCTCGTCGGCCTCCGTGCGGATAGGGGAAGGCTCGACCTTGTTGATCGCCCTCAGGAAGGAATCCAGTCCGATGCCTTCGAGGGGACCGCGGGCGTCGCCCCCGCTCGCAAGCTCGACGAGGCGGGGATACATGCCCTTCCAGAAGGCGGCGGAGCGCCCGATCATGTTCTCCCACATCCTGGATTGGGATTCGTGAACGGCCATCGAGGCCGCGTCGTGCAGCTTGGTGCGCTTGAAGGCCGGGCCCGGGGCTATGCCGAGCTCGTAGAGCGCATGCCCGGTCTCGTGGACGGTCGAGAACAAGCTCGACACGAAGGAATCCTCGATAAACCGGGTCGTTATCCGGACATCGTCGACGCCGAGGGTCGTTGTGAAGGGGTGGGCGACCGTATCCAGCCTCCCGCGCCCGCGCTCGTAGCCCATGACATCCATCAGCCATCCGCTGATAGCCGCCTGACGCGAGACGGGACAGGGCCTTCGGAGGAAGGAGTCGTCCGCGGGAGGCTTGGAAGCTATCCGGTCGAGAAGCGCGACGAGATCTCCGCGCAGCTTGCCGAAGACCTCGGCTATCGATGCCTCGGTGCTCCCCGGCTCGAATAGGTCGAGGAGGGCGTCGTAGCGAGCCGCGCGGGCACCCTGCCCGCCTTGGGTCAAGCAAGCCGCCTGCCGCTTCTTGAGCTCGACAATTCGCTCAAGGTAGGGAGCGAAGGCAGGAAAGTCGTTTTTCGCCCGGGCTTCGATCCATGCGGCCTGGGCAAGGCTGGCCTCGCGCGCGAGCTCGGCCACGAGGTCGGCGGGGAGCTTCGTGTCCCTGTCGTATTGCCTCCGCGCGACGCGGAGGTAGGCGCGCTCCATGTCGTCGAGGAGGCTGTCGTCGGAGGGCGAGCCCGAGGGCGACGCGGAAGTGGAGCCGAGGGCCGCGAGAAGGTCGCCGATCTCGGGAGATACCGCCCTGTCGTGCGCTATGGACTCGATGAGGGCTATTTGCTCCGATCTCTCGTCTACCGCCCCGATCGGCATAAAGGTTTCCTGATCCCAGCTGAGCAGGGCGCCGATATGGCCGAGCAGCCCGAGCTCGCCGTCTATCTCGATGAGTCGCATCAGTTCCTTTCGCATTCCTTCTCCTTCGTTCGTTCCAGGGGATCCTAGCATCGCGCATCGTTGGGGACAAGGCTTGACTTGTCCACGGACAAGGCTTGCCCAGATGCTCGGCGGCCGATTATCATCGCGGGATAAGAGGCTAATTCGAAAGTAATCGACTTTTGAAGCTGGCTCGGGAGCCGACATGTTCCTCCGCGAGATCGACCAATCGATACGGGTCCTAAAGGGCGCCGGCGCGCAGGTCGCGACGCGCCTGGCGAAGCTGGGCGTCTACACTATCGCCGACCTCCTGCTCAACTATCCCCGCGACTACGACGACCGCACGAGTTTCATCCCGCTCGCGGACTTCTCGAAGGAGCCTCGGGTGCGCAGCCTGGTGGAGATCCTCGACCATGGCTGGATCGGCTACGGAAGGATGCGGACGCTCAAGGTCAGGGTGCGGGACGAGACGGCGACCGCCGTCCTCGTCTGCTTCAATAGGCCGTTCCTCGAGAGCCAGCTCCCCATCGGCGCGAGGGTGGTCGTCACCGGCAAGTTCGCCTATCGTTACGGGGACATCCAGTCCTCCTCCTTCGACATCGAGAGCCTCGGGGATGACAGGGCGCCGACCTCGGGGATGCTTCCGATCTATCCGCTCACCGAGGGCCTCAATCAAGGACAGGTCAGGCGCATAGTGAAGGCGGCCATCGCCGAGTACGGAGCTAAAGTCGAGGACGAGCTCCCGGAACGCCTGCGCGAGCTCAAGGGCCTCATGCCCAAGCGAGCGGCGCTGCGCGCCATCCATTTTCCCATCGGCGGCGAGGAGCTGGCGGCGGCGCGGGCGAGCCTTATCTTCGAGGAGCTGTTCTACTTCCAGGTGGCGGTCGGCCGGCGAGCGATGCGCCGCCGCGAGCTTCAGGTGGATCGTCGGGTTCCGCGGGGCCTCCTCAAGAGGCGCCTCGTCGAGCGCCTGCCCTTCGAGCTGACGAGCGGCCAGGTCGAGTCCGCGGCGGAGATCGCGGCGGATATGGCCTCGCCGAGGCCGATGGCCCGATTGCTGCAAGGCGACGTCGGCTCGGGCAAGACCCTCGTAGCCTTCCTCGCCTGCCTCGACGCGATAGAGGCCGGCGGCCAAGCGGCGATCATGGCGCCGACCGAGCTCCTCGCGAGACAGCACGCCTCCACTGCCGCGCGGCTCATCGAGCCCCTCGGCGTCAGGCTCGGCTTCCTCGCGGGCGGCGACTCGAACCGGCCCGCCCTCCTCGCCGCGCTCGGATCCGGAGAGGTCGACCTCGTCCTAGGGACCCAGGCCCTTTTCTCCGACGATGTCGAGTACGAGAATCTCAGGCTCGTCGTCGTCGACGAGCAGCATCGCTTCGGAGTGCTCCAGCGCCTCGCTCTCTCCCGCAAGGGCCCCGTGCCCGACCTCCTCATGATGACGGCCACGCCCATCCCCCGCACCCTGGCCCTCACCGTCTTCGGCGACCTCTCAGTCTCTACCATCCGGACGATGCCGCCCGGGAGGAAGGGCATCGTCACCCACCTCGCTCGGGCAGGCAACGAGGTCAAGGTCTACGAGTTCGTCCGCCGCCTGCTGGCCTCCGGCAGGCAGGCCTATTTCGTCTATCCTTTGATCGGCGAGTCGGAGAGAAGCGAGCTGAAGAACGCGATCTCCATGGAGGAGAGGCTCAAGTCCGAGATCTATCCGGAGTTCAAGATCGGGCTCATACATTCCAGGCTGAAGGAGGAGGAGAAGCGGGCGACGATGGAGGCCTTCTCGCGCGGCGACCTTTCGGTCCTCGTGGCGACGAGCGTGGTGGAAGTGGGGGTGGACGTACCCAACGCCGCCGCCATGGTAGTGGAGCACGCCGATCGATTCGGCCTGGCCGCCCTCCATCAGCTCCGCGGCCGCGTGGGTCGCGGGAGCGAGCAGTCCTATTGCTTCCTCGTCTACCCGGAGGGCGTGACGGAAGCGGCGAAATCGAGGCTCAAGGCCATGCTGGGCACCAGCGACGGATTCGACCTCGCCGAAACTGACCTCCGCATCCGCGGCCCCGGAGAGATCGCGGGCACGGCCCAGTCGGGCTATCTCAGGCTGTCCATCGCAGATCCCATACGGGACGCCCTCGTTCTCGAGGAAGCCCGGGCCGCGGCCTTCGCGATGCTCGAGGCCGATCCCGGGCTTCTGGACCCGCATAACGCGCCAGTGCGCGAAGTCCTCGCCCGTGCCGATCCCTTCGGCGACGCCCCCGGCCCATGAGGCTTTCGCTCCGGTTAGCGCTTCCTGGCGAGCTTGGCCTTTCCTTCGGCTGCGACCGACGGGCGTGCGGGCTTCTTGCCTGGAGCCACCCTCCGTATGCCGGCCTTCTGGGCCTTCTTGAGTCCCTCTACCGCCTCCTTGCCGCGCGACAGCACGGATTCGGCGCGGAGAAGGTACTCGACCATCTTTCCCTGAGAGGCGCGCACGCCCAAGAGAGCCTTTACCCTGCTCAGCTTTCGCCTCATATACTGGATCGAAGGTATCGTGGCGCCGAAACGCTCGGCGAGCTGCCAATCCTTTTGCTCGTAGCGTCCGTCCGAGCCCCTGCGGTTGAGCGCGAGAAACTCGGCGACGAGATCCTGATCCCATCGAACGGAGGCGCCGCCCGAATAATCGTGCGCCGTGAGGCGCTTTCGCGTGCGCTCGGCGGAGCCTTCCATCTTCTTGCGCTTCCAATATGGGTGACGGTTACGCGCCCTGAGTATGTCCTCTTTCGTATAACCGGTCGCTTCCATCCAGAGCCTCGCGAGCCTGGCCTTGGCGGCGGGCTTGAGACGGGCTTTCAGCGAACGGTCGATGTAGTCCTCGGGAGTCTTGGACCCGAGAATCGAGCTTTCGGTCTTGGTCATACCCCAATAATAGTATCAGGCGGGCCTCAATGCAAATTCTCGGCCCGAAAAGCTCTCCGGTTGCGCCCATCGCGCGGTCATCCCTTGCGCCATGCCGAGGCGACGAAGCCTTTCTTGCGCCTCTGGCCCTGGAGACTCCAGCGAGCGGAGGCCTCGGGCCTTCGCTTCGCGAAGCGCGTCATCTCCGTCGGAGGGCAATGGACGAGATAGAGCCCGCCCGGCCGGAGAAGGCGGCCCGCGAGGTCCCAGGAAGAGTCCATCCAATCCCGATCGGGTACGATATCGGGGCTTTCGGCGATCAGGTCGAAGGACGCGGGGGGGAGTTCGCGGGCGTTCAACGCGTCGATAATTCCGTATTCGGGACGCGAACGTGCCGGGAGGGTGGCGAGGTTCATCCCAACCGCCCTGAGGGAAAGCAGGTCACGCGATGCGGCCGTTACGCGATTCAGGCCGAGCGAGCGCGCGGCCCAAAGCGCGAGATGCCCCGGTCCCGGTTCGACGAAAAACGCCTCCTTGAAGGCGATGCCCGCGAAGGCCGCGCTCGAGCGGACCCGGGCGGCCAGCTCGGCGGCGACCGAGCTGCCGTAGCCGGGCGTATCGAATTCCGGTAGGCCCCAAAAGCCCTTGGCACGGTAGCCGAGATCGGCGAGCCTGAAGCGCGCTTCGCCGCGGACGTAAAACGAAAGCTCGTCTCCCTCGACCGGCGTTTCGTCCAAGCTCGCCGCCTCTGTATCTTCTTCCGGCCCGGCGCGCCGCTCGACGACGAAGGCCCGATGCATGCTTCCGCGGGCCGAGGTCACGGTGGCCAGTCCCGCGTCCGCGATCCAAGCCGCAGCCGCCTCTGCGAGCGGCTTGACGATGACGATGGCCGCCCGCCCGCCCGGAACGAGGAGGGGAAAGCCGCGTCTCCCCGATAAGCGGTCGAAGAAACGAGCGAGGACGGGCCCGCCGGCCTTAGCGGGCAGGTTGGAGAAGACGAATTCGAAGCCGCGCCTATCCTCGCCGCCATTTTCGTTGCCGTCGCCGAGAAGCCCCCATTCCACTCTGGGGCCGGGCCGGGCTTTCCTCTCCTCCCCCGTCTCGGGGTCCGTCCAGGCTGAGCTCCCTTTCAGCTTGTTGGCGACGCGGTTGCGCTCGGCGAAGGCGACCGCGAGGCTGTCCCTGTCCCTCAGCAGGACCTCGGCCCCCGGGAAAGCCTTGGCGGCGCAGAGTCCTATGACCCCCATCCCGCAGCCCTCGTCGAGGATTCGCCGAGCGGAGGCGAGGACCGGATCGCGCGCCGCGACCTTGAGGAGGAGTCGCGTTCCGACATCGATGTCGAACGAGGAAAAGAGGGCATGGGAGAGGTCGAAGCGAAGCTCGACTCCGTTGAATCTCAAGCCGACGCTCTTGTTTACGTAACCGGCGAGGTCCGTCATCTACTTCTCCGTCCCGCCGTATCCCACCACCCTGTTGCGGCCGGCCTCCTTGGCATGGTAGAGGGCCCGGTCCGCGTTTCGCACGAATTCGTAGGGGCCATAGCCTTCGGCGACCATGCGTACCCAGCCGAGGCTGACGGTGACGCGTACCAGCTCGTCCTCCGAGACGAAAGCGCTTTCCTCCACGCTCTTTCGGATCCGCTCGCAGAAAGTCCGGACCTCCTCGTCGTCGCGAGCGTCCAGTATCACCGAGAACTCTTCTCCGCCGTAGCGTCCGGCTATGTCCCCGCCGCGGACCGAATCCTCGAGGATCCTCGCTATCCCGCGCAACGCTTCGTCCCCCGCGAGATGGCCGAAATCGTCGTTGACTTTCTTGAAGTAATCGATGTCGAGCATGACGAAAGCCACCTTACCCTCCGTTCGGCGCTTTCGACGAATCTCGAGGTCGAGGAACTCCTCGATGCGGGCATGATTGTATAGGCCCGTAAGGCTATCCCTCGCGGCGTTATCTTTTAATTCCTTCTCGCGCTCCCGGACGGCGGAGACCATTCGATTGAAGAACTCCACGAGCTGATCCAGTTCCGTGCCCGTGCGGATATCCAGCGGCTCGAATTCCTTTTCGCGTATGACGCCGTCTACGGCATCCACCAAAGCCCGGATAGGGGCGACGAGCCGGAGGCTGAGGAAGGCGGCGACGACGACGATGACGGCCATCATTACGAGGAAAAACAGCAAACCCGAGGCCAACATGGAACTTATGGGCCTCAAGGCCTGGCTTCGCGACAGTTCGACCACCAGGCCGAGATCGAGGGGCTCGAGACGCGCATAGGAACCGAGGACCGGCGAACCGTCGTAACCCGAGTACTGCGCCGAGCCCTCGCGCCCGGACTTCAGCGCCTCGACCGCGAAGTTGTCCAAGGGCGCTCCGATAGCATCGGCGCCCAGCTGCTTGTAGCGTCGCAGGAATTCCGACGAGATCGGATGTCCCTCCCCGTCCACGAGATAGGCGGCCCCCTGGTTCCCTAATCTCACCTCGTCGACAAGGGCCACTATGGCCTCGAGGTGCAGGAAGCCCACGACGACGGAAGGTCCCCTCGCGCCGACCCTGATCGGCGCCGCTACGGCGATCTCCGCCGCGCCGCTCTCCCTGCCGCGGATGAAGCCGCTCACGAAGACCTTCCCCGAAGCCGCAGCCTTGAAGTAATCGCGGTCGGCTATGCTGACATTGCGATCGGCCAGGCTCTCCCTGGTTGCGATCACCCTCCCGTCCGGGTCGGCGATGAGCGCGTCGTCGAAGACCGTCTCGACGGTCAAGAACAGTGAAAGGCGCGCAAGAGCCCTCGAGGGCGCGAGGACTTCCGGCCCGACAAACTCGAGGCTCCGCGCGAAGTATTGAACGTCGTCCACCCGCTCCGAAAGCCAATCGACGATTCGCGATCGCAGCTCCTCGCGATAGGCGGTAGTAAGCTCGAGCTGTCGCGCGATGATCGCGTTGCCGATGCCGAGTATTATCGCTAGGCTCGCGGCGCCGAAAAACACGACCGCCGTGCAGAAGAGCGCGAAGAACTGGCGACGAAAGATGCCACCCGAGTATAGCCTGGGCCTCATTGGCATGCGGGTCCATACCCGGCCGATCCCGCGAAAGGAGGACCGAAGCAAAGCTTCGAACGAAATCTAACGAGGCGTTTTGTATGAACCCTCTTGCGAATCAACGCGGCTTCAGGCGTTTACCGTCTCGGCGGGCGCCGCTTCGCCCGCCGCGAGGAAGTCGATCTCCTCGGCGTTGAAGATCCGGTCTATATCGAGGATAATAATGAATAGGTCATCCTTCTTCCCGACTCCTTTGATAAACTCGGCGGCGAGACGCGTACCGAAGCGGGGCGCGGGTTCGATCGCCTTTTCGTCTATCTCTACGACCTCATGGACTGAATCCGCCAAGGCGCCGACGACAACATTGCCGTCCTGGCCCTCCACTTCCATCACGATGATACTCGTATCCTTGGTGACGGGAGTCTCGGGAAGGCCGAATTTCAGCCTGAGATCGATGACGGGCACTCCTGCGCCCCGGAGGTTGATGATCCCTTTCATGAAGTCCGCGGTACGCGGAAGCCTCGTGATCTTCGTATGCTCGAGAACTTCACGCACTTTGGCCACGCCTATGGCGTACTGCTCTTCGTCCAAGGTAAAAGTCAAGAATTGATTGGCATTCGAGGCTTCCATTTTATCCCCCTTACCGATATTGTGGTGTGAACGGCCGTTACAGTCAAATGCCGAACGACTATTGGCTCAGGCGCCATTATTCGCGGCACGCCATTACTGGTGGCGAAGGGCCAGACCCGCGTTTCTCTTCAATGCATCTTTCGAAATCCATTTCATACCCAGGACCGTTCCCTTGAGCGCGGCACATATCTCCGCTTCCTGAGCGGAAACGAGCCATGAGGCAGGCAGGCCGGGGCCCAAGTGGCCGCGAAACGTCCAGGCCGAGGCATCGGGCGAAAAGCGCGGGCAAGCTTCCTGACAGCTGTCGCAGCCGTAGAGTCTGTCCCCCCAAGCCGCCTCGATCTCCGGGGGCAGGGCTCCGGGTACCGAGCTCCAATGCTGGATGCAACGTTCCCTGGCGAAGCCGCCTTCGCCATCGAGGGCTCCAGTTGGACAGGCCGCGGCGCAGGCTCCGCAGTTCTCGCATGCAGGATGCAACGGCGGAGCGGTCCGGCTCGAGGCCGAGAGCTTGGGCGTCGGCGATTGCGATACTCGGGCCGGGGAAAGGAGCACACCGAGAACCGCGGCGCTTCCCGCGGTCGGCAGCATGACCAGACCATGCCGTCCGGGTCTTCCCAAGCCCGCCTCCAGGGCGAGCCGCTTTTCTGGAAGGGCGGAATTGACGAAATAGCGCCATTCGCGAGCCGGCCCCGGGTCCCTGCCCTCGTCCCGCAGTCGCTGCCTGATCCGCGACGAAGCGTCCTTGAGTCTCGCGGCAAGCTCGCCATACCAATCGGCGCGGGCGAAACGAGCCAGACGCGCTAAAGGTCCCGGATATTCAGCGAGGGAAGACTGCAAGGCCGATGGCGGGGAAAAATCCCTTCCTTCGCAATAGGCTAGAGCCACGGCTATCGCGCAAACGGGACCATCGATGCCGAGGCGCGGGAGAAACCCGGCCGGCGTCAGAGAAAAGGCCTCATGCAAGGATTCCTCGCCCACCAGGCCAAAAGAGCTTATCCCGGACTCGCGAAAGGAAATCTCGAAAATAGCCGGGTCGATCACCAAGGCCGGCCT